>DXWL01000059.1 GCA_019416865.1 Fusobacterium sp. | reverse complement strand
AAGGAATGAATGCAGTAAAAATAATACTAGCAGCATATAAATCACAATTAACAGGATTACCAGTTAAGTTCGATGAATTTAAAAAATTCTCAACACAAGAAATGAAAAATATTAAATTAAGAAAGTAGGAAATTATGAAAGTAGTTTTTATTTCTGCAGCAGATAGTATTCACACAATAAGATGGGTTAATGCTTTATCAGAAAAAGGAATAGAAGTTGTTTTATTAAGTTTGAAAAATCATAATAATGCAGAAAATAATATTAATAAAAATATAAAAATTATCTATCTTCCAATAAAAGGTATAAAAGGATATTATTTAAACTCATTTTTTGTAAATAATATTATAAAAAGAGAAAAACCAGATTTAATTAATATACATTATGCTAGTGGATATGGAACTCTTGGAAGATTTATAAAGTTTGAAAATAAATTGCTTAATGTATGGGGAAGTGATGTGTATGATTTTCCTAATCAGAGTAGTTTAAAAAAGAAAATACTTATTAAAAATCTTTTAGCTTATAAAGGAATAGCTTCTACAAGTTATTGTATGGCAAAAGAAATAGAAAAATATTTAAAAAATAAAGAAATATATATAACACCATTTGGAGTAGATACAGATTTATTTAAAAATTTAAATTATAAAAAAGATAAAAATAAAATAATAATAGGAATAGTAAAAACATTAGCACCAACATATGGAATAGAATATTTAATTAGAGCTATTAAAGAATTAGAAGATATTTTAGAAAAAGAGATATTTAATAAAATAGAAGTTCATATTTATGGAAAAGGTTATTTAGAAGAAGAGTTAAAGCAATTAACTGTAGACTTGAATTTAGGAGAAAAAGTTAAATTTTTAGGTTTTATAAAAAATACAGATGTGCCAAAAGCAATAAATAAAATGGATATATTTGTAGTTCCAAGTTTAGAAGAAAGTTTTGGAGTAGCAGCTGTAGAGGCAATGGCTTGTGAAATTCCTGTAATAGCATCAGATGCTGATGGTTTAAAAGAAGTTGTTGTTAATAATGAAATAGGATTTATAGTTCCTAAAAAAGATTTTAAAGCAATAGCAAAAAAATTGAAAGAGCTGATTTTAAATAAAAAATTAAGAGTAGAATTTGGAAAAAATGGGAGAAAAAGAGTTTTAGAACTATATAATTGGAATGATAATGTAGATAAAATGATTGAAATTTATAAGGAATTGAAATGGTTTTAAATAATGTATTTTTCTTTTTATTAAATCTAAGTTTTTTTATTAATACTACATTGCTTCCTTTTTCTTGTATAAAACTAATGTATATTAGCAGTATATCTTTAATTACTTTGATTTATTTCATTTTAAATTTTAAAAATTTGAAAATAAAAAAAGAAATTTTGATCTTTTTTATTTTCTTTTTAATTTATTTTATAAATTCTTTAACTATAGGATATTCTTTAAAAAGTACTATACAATGTTTTATAATATTAATGTATTTATATTATATTACTGAGAATAAATTTTCTTTTAAAAATTTTGATACTATTAGTTATGGTATGAAATTATATTTAATAATAAATTTATTTCAAATTTTATTAAGTAATGAAAATTATGGAATAGAACTTAATGCTAATATATTGGGATTAAAAACTTTTCTTATTTATATTTTATTTTTTATAATTGCGAAAAAGAAATATACTCTGTGGAAATGTGTATGTATTTTTTTAGTTATTTTATCAGGAGCTAGAAGTTCAATTTTAGCAATTGTTTTATTAGAAGGAATATATTTTATATTTAAATTTTTTAAATTAAAATCATATAAGAGGTATTTTAGTATATTTGTAGTAATAAAATTATTTTTTATTTGGTTATATGCAATTATTTTACCAAAAGTATTTATATTAAATGAATGGTCACAAAAATATACGAATAAAAATTTTTTTAGTGGAAGGAATATATTGTGGAAAAAAGGACTGTTGATTCTCAAAGATAATATTTTTTTTGGTATAGGATCGTCATTTGATTCATCTATGATAACAGGAGAAAATTTATCATTACATAATTTAGATATTAGAATAATATTAGAAATCGGTTTAATAGGATATATAATATTTGTTGTATATTTTTTATTTTTAATAAATAGAGTTCAAGAAATGAAAATAGATGAAAGTAGTAAATGTGTATTTTTTAGTGTATTGATAAGTATTTTATTTCAGCAAATTTTTGAAATATCATTAATACAAAATAATATGGTAATAGGATTTATACAATGGTTGTGTATATATATGTGTATTTTAAAGTTTATAAAAGAATAAAATGTAAATTTAAATTAGGAGATTATTTATGAAAAAAAGAATAATATTTCACATTCCTTTTAAAATTGATAAAAAAAGATTATCAGGGACTAATATAAGACCTGTAAAATTATTAAATGCTTTTAAAGAATTAGGATATACTGTAGATTTTATTTCTGGATATGGAGAAGAGAGAAAAAAAACTATAGAGCAAATAAAACAAAATATAAAAAATGGAATAAAGTATGAATTTTTATATAGTGAAAGTTCAACAATGCCAACTTTATTAACAGAAAAAAATCATTTTCCTAGATATCCTTTTTTAGATTTTAACTTTTTCAAATTTTGTAAAAATAACGGAATAAAAATAGGGTTATTTTATAGAGATATATATTGGAATTTTCCTATATATTCATTACCTTATTTAAAAAAGAAAATAGCTATTCTTTGTTATAAATATGATTTAAAAAAATATAATGAATATTTAAATATTTTATTTCTTCCTTGTAAAAAAATGGCTGATTATATACCTGAAAAATTAAAAATGCAAATAGAAGAATGTTATCCTGGATCTGATAAAGAATTATTTGAATATAAGGAAAATGAAAAAATAAATATATTGTATGTTGGTGGAACAGGAGAATATTATGATTATTCTTTATTATTAAATACTTTAAACAAAGAAAAATTTAAGGATAAAATTTGTTTAATAATAGTTACTAGGAAAGATGAATATGAAAAATTTATAAAAGAAAAAAATTTGAATTTAAATTCAAATATAAAAGTGATACATGATAATATAAATAAATTAAATATAAAAATGGGTTTACTATACATGAAACCAGTATTGTACAGAAATTTTGCTGTTCCATTAAAATTATTTGAATATATAGCAGAAGGACTTCCAATTTTAGCTAATAAAAATAGTTTTGTTGGAAATTTTGTTGAGCAAAATGATATAGGTTGGCAGTTAGAGTATAGTGAAAAAGAAATAGAAATTTTTTTAGATAAGCTTATAAAAAATAAAAATTTAATTTCAATAAAGAAAAAAAGAGTTTTAAAAATAAGAGAAAATCATACTTGGTTAAAAAGAGCAGAAGAAATTATAGAAAAGATGAAGAAGGTTTATTAGTATCTAAAATAGGTATAAAAAATAAAAGATTAAATATATTATAAAGTTTTTAGTAAAAGAAATGAAAATAAGTTTATCAAATGGAGATAAAATGGATTTAGAAAAAATTATTAATTTAAAATTTAGTAATGGAATGATAATGTGGAGTTTTTTCAGAGCTAGTATTTTAATGAAAAAAGTTGAAAAAGAGAATCAATATGAAACTCAAGAAACAAAAAGTAACAGAATTATTCAGATCTTAAATTTAATTAAAGGTTTAAAGTACATATTTTTTAAAAAGAAAAAAATATTTTTATTTTCAACAACTATGCTAAATTTTAAAAATGGAAAAAAATATAAAAATATTTTGGATGATTATTATTATGAAGTATTCCCAAATGATACTCAAATATTTGAAAATCCTGATATCTATTTTAATTGGCGAACTCCAAGAGAAAAAAGTTTTTCTACAATTAATGTATATATGCATATTTTAGCGATTGTTTTAGGAAAAATTTTTCCTTTAAGAAGCAATGAAGTTGATATAAAAATATTTTGCGAAGAAGTGAAAGATATTTCTTTTTATAGCTATAAAAAAATTAAAGAAATTGAAAGAAGAGTTTTTTGGTTAGAAAAAATTTATAAATTATTTTTTAAAATTATAACTCCTAAGTTAATATTATTTAATTGTGCAGCATATGGTGGAGTGAATGCTATTATAATAAAAGTAGCTAAAGAACTTGGGATAAAAACAGGAGAAGTTCAACATGGAATAATATCAAAAGGACATGCTGTGTATTATAATATTATTTTAAAAGAAAAAGAAATATTAAAAGATTATATGCCTGATTATTTTTTGACTTTTGGTGAATACTGGAACAATCAAATAAAAATACCGACAGAAATTGTTTCTATTGGTAATCCTAATATTAATAATTATTTAAGCAATAAAGAAATAGATGAAGAGAAAAAAGATATTGATTATTTAATAATTTCACAATGGACTATTACAAATAAAATGATCGATTTAGCTATAAATTTGAGAAAACTAAAATTAAAAGAAAAAATATGTTTTAAATTACATCCAGCAGAATCTTTAACAAAAAAGCAATTAAGTTTATTAAAAGAAAGCAATATAGAAATCTGTAATAATGAATATCATATATATTATTTTTTAGAAAAAAGTAAAAATATAGTAGGAGATTATTCTACAACTTTAATAGAAGGAATAGTTTTTAATGCCAATATATTTATATATGATAATAAGGTATCAAGACAATATATTCCAGAAGGAATAGGTGTATTTTTTAAAGATATTAAAGAAATAGCATATTCTTATAAAAAAATAGAAGTTAATTC
>DXWL01000058.1 GCA_019416865.1 Fusobacterium sp. | reverse complement strand
GTTTATAATAAAATAATTTTATATAATTATAAAAAAGTATAATTTTATTTTATGAAAAATATATGCTAGAATTAATTTGTAAAAGATGAAAGAGATAAAAATATTTTAATAAATTAGGTTTTTAGGAGGTAATTATGAATTTCAAATTAACAAAAGAACAAGAAAATTTTAAAATGAGAGTGAGAGAGATAACAGAAAAATATGTTACTCCATATGCAGCAGAAAATGATAAACACTCTTCATTTCCAAAAGTTTCAGTGGAAATGCTTGGAGAAAAAGGTATAATGGGAATACCTTTTGAAAAGAAATATGGAGGACTTGGATTTGATAATCTTACTTATATAACTGCAGTTGAAGAACTTTCAAAAGGGTGTGCTTCTACAGGAGTAATCATGTCAGCTCATACTTCACTTTGCTCATGGCCAATCTCACAATATGGAAATGAAATCCAAAAAATGAAATATCTTCTTCCTCTTGCAAAAGGAGAAAAAATTGGAGCATTTGGTTGGACAGAAGCTGAAGCAGGAACAAAAGTTTCAGCAGTGAAAGAAGGAAAAAATTATATTATAAACGGAACAAAAGTTCTTATTACAAATTCTCATGAAGCTTCTATATTTGTAATATTTGCTAAGACTGATTTTGAAAATAATAAAATTTCAGCATTTATTATAGAAAAAGGAACAGAGGGATTCACTCTTGGAGAGAAAGAGGAAAAAATGGGAGTAAGAGCTTCATCTACATCAGAACTTCATTTTGAAAACTGTATTATACCTGAAGAAAATCTTCTTGGAGAAGAAGGGCAAGGATTTGAAATTGCTATGTCTACTTTAAACGGAGGAAGAATAGGAGTAGCAGCTCAAGCAGTTGGAATTGCTCAAGGAGCTTTAGATACAGCAATAAAATATGTAAAAGAAAGAATGCAGAATGGAAAAAGAATTTCTCAATTTCAAAATACTCAATTTGTTATAGCTGATCTTCAAACAAAAATTGATGCAGCAAGACTTATGACTTACAGAGCTGCAAACATGAAGGATTTGGGAGAAAATTATGGATATATGGCTTCAATGGCAAAATTATTTGCTTCAGAAATAGCTATGGAAGTTACAACTAAAGCTGTTCAGCTTTTAGGAGGAAATGGATATTCTAAAAAATTCCCTGTTGAAAGAATGATGAGAGATGCAAAAGTAACAGAAATTTATGAAGGAACTTCAGAAGTTCAGAAAGTTGTTATTGCCAACTGGCTTAACATGAATTAATTACCAACCTAAAACCTGAAACGAAAAAAACCGGCATATAGTCGGTTTTTTTCATTATATTATTTTTTTAAAATTTCCATAACTTTAGCCATAGTGTCAGCAAATCCTGTTCTTATTACAAGTTCTGCATTTCCATCTTGAGATGTTGGAGTTTCATTTATAATTATAAGATGTCTTCCTGTAAAATAATTCAGATAGTATGCAGCAGGGTAAACAGTAAGACTTGTTCCCACAATTATTAAAGTATCAGCTTTTTTAATTTCTCTTATAGCTTGTTCTGTTACTTCTTCATTTAACATTTCTCCATAAAGAGTAACATCTGGTCTTACAATTCCACCACACTCACATTTAAAAGATTTATCAGAAGTTTTTCCACATCCCAGACAATACCATCTTTTTAAACTTCCATGAAGTTCTAAAACTTTTCTGCTTCCTCCATCTTGATGAAGATTATCTATATTTTGTGTAATAACAGCTTTTACTTTTCCCATTTTTTCAAGTTCAGCCAGAGCTTTATGTCCTGCATTTGGTTTTACATCATTTATAGACAGTTTTTCTACAAGGTATTTATCAAATATATCTCTGTGCTGAAAAAAGAAATCATGACTTAAAATTTCTTCAGGTTCATATCCCATATAATTTCTTTCATTGTATAATCCATTTCTTCCACGAAAATCTTTTAAACCAGAATCGGTAGAAGCTCCAGCACCTGTAAAAAATACAACATAGTTACTATTTTTTATAATTTCTGCTAATTTTTCAATATTTTTATCCATAATTGCCCCCTATAAAAGTAAAATACATTATTAGTATTAAAAAGAGATATATTAAAAAATAACCTATAATTAATAGTATTATACTATATTTTTAGCAATTGACATAATAGTTTTTCACCTGTAGAATATGGGTACTTTAAAATTTACTAATCAAAATTTTCAGGAGGTAAAGTCATGGAACATTTAAAAAATCTTTTCATTGATGATAGAGAAGTATATGATGCTGTAGAGGCAGAAAGAATCAGACAGAATGAGGGAATCGAACTTATCGCTTCGGAAAATTTTGTATCGAAATCGGTGCTTGAAGCAGCGGGAAGCGTGATGACAAATAAATATGCTGAAGGATATCCTGACAAAAGATATTATGGAGGATGCGAGTGTGTTGATATAGTTGAAAAACTTGCAATAGAAAGAGCTAAAAAACTTTTTGATGTAAAATATGTAAATGTACAGCCACATTCAGGTTCACAGGCAAATATGGGAGTGTACAAAGCTCTGTTAAATTTAGGAGATACTGTTTTAGGAATGAAACTTGATCATGGAGGACATCTTACTCATGGAAAAAATGTAAACTTTTCAGGGAAAGACTACAAAATATATTCTTACAGTGTAAAAAAAGAGGATGAATATATTGATTATGATGAAGTTGAAAGACTTGCAATGGAAGTTAAACCAAAAATGATAATAGCAGGAGCAAGTGCTTATCCTAGAATAATAGATTTTAAAAGATTTAGAGAGATAGCAGATAAAGCAGGAGCATTTTTAATGGTAGACATGGCTCATATTGCGGGACTTGTAGCAGCTAGAGAACATCCAAGCCCAATTCCTTATGCTCATGTGGTTACAACAACAACTCATAAAACTCTAAGAGGACCTCGTGGGGGAGTTATTATGACAAATGATGAAGAGATTGCTAAAAAAATAGATAAAACTATTTTCCCGGGAATTCAGGGAGGACCTCTTATGCATATAATTGCTGCAAAAGCTGTTGCATTCAAACAAGCTCTTACTCCAGAGTTTAAAGAATATCAGCATCAAATTGTAAAAAATGCAAAAGTTCTTGCTGATGTTTTAGAAAAAGGAGGATTAAGAATTGTCAGCGGAGGAACAGACAATCACATGATTCTTCTTGATTTGAAAAATTCTAAAAATCTTACAGGGGCAGAAGCTGAAAAAGCACTTGGAAAAGCAGGGATAACTGTTAATAAGAACGGTATTCCTTATGATACTGAAAAACCTATGGTAACAAGTGGAATAAGAATAGGAACTCCTGCTGTTACAACAAGAGGAATGAGAGAAAAAGAGATGGAAGAGATAGGAAAATTTATTCTTGAAACATTTGAGAATATAAATAATGATGAAAAATTAGCAGAAATCAGAGAAAAGGTAAAAGAGCTTTGCCTAAAATTTCCTCTTTATGAATAAAAAATAATAAAAATAAAAAATCGGTATTTGTAAAAGGATACCGATTTTTAAATGTGAAATTATTTTATATTTTCAAGTTGTTCGTTGATTTCATCATAATCAAAATCATTGAAAAACTCTGTGTAGTCATCAGCATAGGCAGTATAAATATCTTCAGGAGTAATATCTTCCAGTTTTAATGCTTTTTTTTCATCAGCTGTAAGATTTTCTAAATCTTCCATTCCTTCATCAGCATCTATTTTAAAAAGTTCCACTCCTGTATTTTTTCCCTCTTCGTGAATAAATTCAAGTTCACCTGTAGAATAATTTATCTGTGCTATTGTTACAATTCCAAAATGGTCATTTCTGGTAGTTTCTTTTACTACATCATAAAAACTTAATTTTTTAATAATATCTAAGATTTCTTTTTTAGTTAAAATATTTCTCTCCATTGTATATGATCCTCCCGATAATATTTTTACAATTAAAATGTAATACATAAAAGTAAATTTGTCAAATATTAATATAGACATTTTTATAAATTATGATAGAATTAGAAGAACGAATATAAAATTATAAAAGGAGAAAATAGATGTTTGGGATTATAAATTACGAAATGTATGTTACATCTTGCATTATTTTGAGCCTTATTCCTGGAACAGATACAATGTTTATTCTTGGACAGTCAATTTCAAATGACAGAAAAACAGGACTATTTTCAGTTTTAGAAATGGGAACAGGAATACTTGTTCATACTACTTTTGTAAGTTTAGGGCTTTCAGTTTTATTAAAAAATTCTCCTATGGCTTTTAATATTGTAAAAGCTCTTGGGGCAGCATATCTTATCTATATGGGAATAAAAGCTGTAAAATCTAAAAACTCTGTTCTTGCAGATAATTTAGAAACAGCAAAAGGAACTTTTAAAAAAGCATATTTTCAAGGAATGATTACAAATGTTTTAAATCCTAAAGTTGCTTTATTCTTTTTAGCATTTCTTCCTCAATTTGTTAATCCGGAGCATAATTATGGAGCTTTTTCTTTTATTCTTCTTGGACTGACATCTTTTATCTGTTCTACATTATGGGGAGTCATTCTTTCACTTTTTGCTTCTGCAATGGCGGGATTTTTGAAAAAAAGAAAAGGATTTTCAAATGCAGTCAATAAAATATCTGGTTCAATATTTATTCTTTTGGGATTAAATCTTTTAAGAGCAAAACTTGGATAATTGGATAAAAAGTAAAAACTCAGCTTGGCATTTTCATACCAAACTGAGTTTTGTTTTTAGAACTCGTATCTGAATCCTAAGTTACCTTGCCATTTGTTATCAACTGTTGCTTCTCCTGTTTTTTGAACATCAACATATACATTCATGTTTTCTGTAAATCTGTAGTTTGCTCCTACTCCAAATTCAAACCAAGTATCTCCAAAATCTTCTGATGTTGAATTGTATGCTCCTTTTCTTTCATATTCTGTATCAACATCTCCTGCAAATTCTTTTACAACATGAGTTCTTGCATAGACATTTCCTTTGTCGCTGAATTTGTATCCAATGGCTGTACCAATATTTCCTACTAAAGAATACATTGAATCTTGATGAACTTTTACATCTGCACTTGTTGTATAATCCACTGAATCTACTCTTCCAAGAGTAAGCTCTGCACTTGGTTCAACAAAGAATTTATCGTTTAAGTCAAATCTTCTTCCATATTGTCCGCTTAAACTTGTTCCCCAGTTATTGTAATCTCCAGATTGAGAAAGTTTTCCATTTTTACTTGTTACATCAAATTTATTCTGAAGTCTGCTTTGTTTTAATACTACATCTGCAAACTGTCCATCATTATTAAGCCATGTTGCATAGATTCCAGCTCCTACTGAATAGTTTTCTCCATGTCCTAAAGCATAATCTGTTTCTCCATCAGTATAGCTTACTAATCCTCCAACAAACATTACACCATTATCAACAGTATATTTTTTATCATATCCAACTTGGTAAGTTTGATAATCGTTATCATATTTACTTCCGTTTTCAATTTTACCAGTATATACTCTTGACCAAACTCCATGTTCTCCAGTAGAATTTCTTAATTCTCCCATTCTTTTATTTAGAGAGTTCATTTCTTGTCTCCAAGTTAAAAGATTGATTGTTGCAAGGTCTCTTATTCCTTCAACCATTGAGTTAAAATTTCCTATTTTTACAGAATCTTCTTTTACAACAACATTTCCATTTTCATCTTTTACAAGTTCTGAAACATATTCTCTTGAAACAAATCCTTCTTCAAGTTTTGCAGTTGCATTTAATTTTCCATTTTCTACTTTAATATTTTCTGTAAGTTGGTTAAATATCTCTCCTGCCTTATCTTTATCAACTTCAAGATTTTCACTTCCTGAATAATTAATATTTAATTTAGTTTTATCATCAATAGTATTAATATTTAAAGCTCCTGAAGTTGCTTTTCCATCATCTCCAATTTCAGCAACCATATTAACTGCTCCACCAGCTCCTTTTAAAGTTTTAACTTTAATATCGTTTTCAACTGAAGTATTATTTATAATTCCATTATCTAATGTTAAATCTGTAACAAAGCTGTCTCCTGTATTATTCCATTGAGCTTCATTAGATAAAGATAATAACATTCCATTACCTTTATCATATTCTAAATTTTCAAAATTTTTAGTACTGTATATTCTTCCTGTAAAAGATGAATTTTTATTTGATAAATTTAGATTTATTCTACTATCTTTTTCCCCTTCTTCACTTGTATTATGATCAAAAATAACATCTCCTATTATCTCTATTGTTTTATCTCTATTTTTATTGATATCTAAAACACTATTCCCTCTGATTAGCAATGCTGCTACTTCTTTATTTTTATTTCCTTGTACATTAAGTTTTAAATTTCCATTTATTTCTATTTGGCTATTAGAAAAAGCAGTTATTCCATAAGCTTCTCCATTTACACTATTTACAACAATTTCTATATCTTCACTATTTACAATAAATTTTGCTACATTAATTTTATCTTTATTATTTTCTAATTCTTCATGAGATACATTAGTTTTAGTTTGACTCCATATTCCTGCAGCAACCCCATCTATTGAATTAGAATTAATTACAAATTTTTTTCCATTAACTATTGTCTGACTTCCATTTACTATAGAATTTTTACCTAAATCTCCTTCTGGTCCATAACTTCCTGTAAGCCCTGCTGTATTACCATCATTAAAAAAACCATAGGCATCTTTAGATAAAGTTTTTACATTTATACTAACTCCTTCTGTATTATTATTACCTAAAGTAAGTCTACTTCCAGCTAAAACTAAACAACCATATAAATTTCCTTTTTCTTCTGGATTCGCAGTAAGTTTTATATCTATACTTCTGCCTTCAAAGTTATATTGATGGTATTTATTTACATCATTTATCCCTTGATTCTTTGAGTGTGAATCCATCCCTATACCTTGTCCTCTATTTTTCTCTATTTTTACATCAGCTGTAAATGTCTGATTTTTTATATTATTTCCAGTAGCAACTGGTATACTAGTTAAGACCTCAGCAAATATACCTGTTCCCATAATCATAAAAGCAACTACAAATCCCATTGTAATTTTTACTTTTCTTTTTAAAAATCTTTTAAGTGAATTTTCTGTGCTAACATAATTTTTCATATAATACATCCCTCCATAATAAAAATAAAGTGTATAATTGTTTAAAAGCATTTATACAC
>DXWL01000057.1 GCA_019416865.1 Fusobacterium sp. | reverse complement strand
AATTTTTAATATCGAGAATTTTATTTTTACAATTTTATAAATGCAACAGCCCCTTCAACTTTTTATACTAGTTTTGCTAATACTCCGTTTACAAATTCAAATGTTTTAACATCTCCATATTTTTTAGCTAGTTCAACAGCTTCGTTGATTACTATCTCTTTAGGAGTATCTTCACATAAAATTTCATAAACAGCGATTTTTAAAAGAGCTTTTTCCACATTTCCAACTCTTTCAAAGCTCCATCCTTCCATTTTTTCATCAAGTTCTGCATGGATTTTTTCATTGTTTGCAATGATTCCTTCTGCATATTTAATTAAGAATTCCTTGCTTTTTTCATTTAATTCTGTATCCTTTTCTCTTTCTAAATAAGAAGCAAGTACAGTATTTAAATCCTTTCCATTTATTTCAGATTCAAATACAATTTTAAATAATTCTTCTCTTGCAAGCCTTCTGCTCATTTTTTCCCCTTTAACTTTTAATCTTGTAATTTTTCAATTATTTTCTTTTTAATTTTTTTCAGTACTTTACTATCTCCTATTCTGTATCCTAAATAAGTTACAGCTAGAATAAATATCGTAGATATTATACCATATTCCACTAAAAGAACAGCTGTAATAAATCCAATAACAGCACCGAAATATTTTTTTCTGTTTTCAATTAAGGAAACTATCATATCTTCTAACATTGACATCACCTCTTAATTATTTGTCGCCGTTTTTTAATGAAAGCTTCTTAATTTTTACTTCAACAACTCCCACATCAAGCTGTAGTTTATCTTGAAGTTCATATTTTACAGCATTTTGAATTTGAGCACTTTTATCTGCAACACTTTTATCAGTTTCCATGTCCATATAGATTGTAACAAGATGTTTTCTTCCTTTTCTTCCACATACAATCTTTGGATTTCTTATATCTTTATCACGATTTAAAATATCTCTTATAATACTTTTTATTGAATCAACAGAAACATTAACCTCTCCATTTTCATTTTTTATTACATATCCTTTTTCTCTTGAAAAAAGGTCTGCAAATTTTAGAAGAGATATAAAAAGATAAAGCAGAGAAACTGCTACAATAAATACATTCCACATAAAGCTGTCTATATTAAATCTCACAAGGAATCCAGGTGCTGTTACATATACTATTCCGCATATTGACAGTAGAAATATTCCAAGCCATGCAAAAAAGAATATTACTTTTCTTAACATCACATCACATCCTTTTAATTATAAAATTTCAGGTTCTACAGGATTTGCTTCCTCATGTATTTTAATATCTTGTACAAATACATTTACTTCTACAACTTTTAAAGCAGTTAATTCTGACACAGCTTTTAAAACTGATTCTTGAACTTTTTTAGCTACTTCTGAAATAGGGTATCCATAATCAATTATGATGAAAGTATCAATACTGCACTCTTTTTCTCCAACCTCAACTTTAACTCCATTTGTTACTCTTTTTTTACCAAGCATTTTGCTTACTTCATCTGCCATTCCTCCGGCAAGTTTGTAAACACCTTCCACATCTTCTGTTGCTTTAGCTGCAATAGCCTTTACTACATCGTCCGCAATTTTTATATTTCCTAGATTGTTCATAATGATTCCTCCTTAGAATAATGTAATTTTACTCGGTCTACCCTTTTGTATATATTTCTATATTACTATTATAACCCAAATTCTTTCTCAATGAAAGCAGTTGTTACATTACCTTTTCTATAATTTTCATTTTTAAGGACTTGAAGATGGAAAGGAATTGTTGTATCCACTCCTTCAATTACATATTCAGATAAAGCTCTTTCCATTCTTGTGATTGCCTCTTCCCTGTCCATTCCAAATGTAATTATTTTTGCAATCATTGAATCATAGTATGGAGATATTTCATATCCTTGATATGAGTGAGAATCAATTCTTACTCCAATTCCTCCCGGAGCAATATATTTTGTAATTTTTCCAGGGGAAGGAAGAAAACCATTTTCTGTGTCTTCAGCATTTATTCTGCATTCTATTGCGTGTCCATCAAGAATAACATCTTCTTGAGATATATTTAAAATATCTCCCTCAGCAAGAGCAATTTGAAGTTTTATAATATCAATTCCTGTTACAGATTCTGTTACAGTATGCTCTACTTGTATTCTTGTGTTCATTTCCATAAAATAGAATTTATTGTTTTCATCAACTAAAAACTCAAGAGTTCCTGCTGAATCATATCCAATAGCTTTAGCAAGTCTTACAGCTGCTTCTCCCATCTCTTTTCTTACCTCTTCAGGAAGTCCAAATGAAGGAGATTCTTCTATAAGTTTTTGATGTCTTCTTTGAATAGAACAGTTTCTTTCTCCAAGATGAATAACATTTCCATGTTTATCTCCAAGAATTTGTATTTCTACGTGTTTAGGATTTTCTACATATTTTTCAGCAAAAACATCAGGGTTATTAAAAGCAGCTTCTGCTTCATTTTGTGCAGCTACAACATTTCTTTCAAGCTCTTTATCATTTCTTGCAATTCTCATACCCTTTCCGCCACCACCGGCAGTTGCTTTTATCATTACAGGGTATCCTATTCTTTCTGCAATCTCTTTTTTAGCATCTTCTATATTTGTAATAATTCCTGTTCCATTTGTTACAGGGACATTGTTATCTATAGCTGTCTGTCTGGCAGTTGCCTTATCTCCCATATTTTTAATACATTCATGGCTTGGTCCTATATATATCAAATTATGAATTCTGCATATTTTTGCAAATCTTGCATTTTCTGATAAAAATCCATATCCTGGATGTATTGCATCAGCATTTGTAATCTCTGCTGCTGCTATAATATTAGGTATTTTTAAATATGATTCACTTACACTTGCCGGTCCTATACACACAGCTTCATCAGCCATTTTTACATGAAGGCTGTCTTTATCTGCTTCTGAATAAACTGCAACTGTTTTTATTCCAAGCTCTTTTGCAGCTCTGATTATTCTTACGGCAATCTCTCCTCTGTTTGCAATAAGTATCTTTTTCAATATTTTTTCCTCCAATCAAAACTAGTCAGATATTGTTTTTACTTTAATCAATACCTTACCATAATCTGTTGCTTCTCCATTTTTAAGAAGTATATCTTCTATTGTTCCTGCTATTTTTGATTTAATAGGTGTTTTGATTCCAACAGTAGAGATATATCCTATAGTTTGTCCTGCTTTTATAGATTGCCCAATTGAAATTATAGGCTGTCCGTCTTTGTCATAGAAATAAAATTTTCCTATGTTTGTTGATTTGATACTTTTTATATTGTCATTGTTAGTATCTTGTATTTCATCTTCAAATATAACTTCTTCTTGAACAATGTTTTCTTCTGCAGCATCTTTTTTTATTTTAATTTTAAATTCTTTTTCTTCATAGCTGACCTCTGTTAACTCTTGTTCAGTCAGAATTCTTATAAGTTCATCTATTAATTTTGTATCTTTTTCCACTAAAATCCTCCTACTAGTTTTACTAATTTTACCACAATCGAACAAATGTATCAAGTATGAATTACAATTGTTATTTTATTATTATACTGCCTTTTCCCATAAGATCAACTACATCTTTTATAAACTCTTTTGTAGGAGATACAAGAGAATTGGTTTTTACAACTTTTTTTTCTGTATCTGTTTTTACTGCAAGATTAAGAGGTGTATTTCCCTTATAAAACTCAATTATTCTTTTAAGTTTTGGAACTTTTCCCCTGTCATCATCTTTTACTAAAATATACACTTTGTATCCTCTTTGTTTCCAAAGTTCGTCTATGTCAACTACATCTCTTACAGCTATTTTTCTGCTTTCTGTTCCATTGAAATAATCTGTCTGAATTGTACCTGAAAGATACACAGCTTTTCCCTCTATAAAACATCCTATATTTCTTGAAAAATCTTTAGGGAAGATAATTCCTGAAATTCTTCCAAAATAATCTTCAAGCTCAAAAACAGCCATAATTTCACCTGATTTTTTTGTTACTATTTTTTTAATATCTCTAAGGATTCCAAAAACTTTGACAGTTCTTTCCTCTCCCTCTTCTTTAATATCTTCTATTGTATCGCTTTTATAAGCTTCTAAAAGCTCCTTGTATTTATCAAGAGGGTGAGCACTGAAATAAAATCCTAAAAATTCTTTTTCTTTTTCAAGTTTTTCATCAACTGTATAATCTTCTGCTTTAGCCATTGAAAAACCTGTTACAGTTGATTTTGCTTCTCCGAAAAGATTCATCTGTTGAATTTCATCCTCTTTCAATCTCTTTGCTGCATAATCAAGAGCCTTTGTAATAGATTCAATTTTTTCTTTTCTGTTTCCAGGTACTCCATCTAATGCTCCAGAATAGACAAGAGCCTCTATAGCTTTTTTATTTATTCCATATTGTTTTGTTCTGAAAATAAAATCATCAAAAGTTTTATATTCACCGTTGTTATCATACTCTTTTTTTATTCCTTCTGCAACTTTTTCTCCTACATTTTTTATTGCAGAAAGAGCAAATACAACCCCGTCTTTATCTACAATAAATTTTGAAGCGGCGTTGTTAATATCAGGAAATTTCAATTTTACTCCATGTTTTTTGGCATCTTCTACATAAAGAGCCACATTTTCAATATGGCTTATCTCTGATGTCATAAGAGCAGCATAATAGTGTCTTGGATACATTTTTTTCAGCCAAGCTGTCCAATATGCAATAAGAGCATAGGCAGCAGAGTGAGATTTATTAAATCCGTATCCTGCAAATTTATCAATAAGATCAAATATCTCTGTAGCTTTTTCTTCTGTATATCCATTTTTTACAGAACGAGAAATGAATTTTTCTCTATTTTCATCCATTATCTCTATTTTTTTCTTACCCATAGCTCTTCTAAGAAGATCTGCTTCTCCAAGAGAATAATCAGCCATTATATTTGCTATTTTCATTACCTGCTCTTGATAAAGGATTACTCCATAGGTTTCTTTTAATATATCTTTTAAAGATTCGTGAGGATATTTTATCTCTTCTCTTCCATTTTTACAGTTTATAAAACTATCAACCATTCCAGAACCAAGAGGCCCTGGTCTGTAAAGAGCAAGAAGGGCAATAATATCTTCAAATCTATCTGGTTTAAGTTTTGTAAGAATTCTTCTTATTCCATGAGATTCAAGCTGGAATACTCCAAGACTGTCCCCTTGTGAAAGCATCTCATATACCTCTTTTGTATTAAGAGGTATATCATGAAGAATGATTTTTTTTCCAGTGTCAGCTTCAATATAATCAACAGCTCTCTGGATATTTGTAAGGTTTCTAAGTCCTAAAAAGTCCATTTTAAGAAGCCCAAGTTCTTCCAGTTCTTTCATTTGATATTGAGTTGATACAACACTGTCCTTATCACAATATAAAGGGACTGTTTCACTTAAAGGATCTTTTGTAATAACAATTCCAGCAGCATGGATTGATGTATGTCTTACTTTATTTTCAATTCTTGCTGAAATATTTATAACATTTTCAATATCCCTGTCTGTTGTGTAAAGTTTATAAAGTTCAGGAATATTTTTAAGAGCTGAATCAATTGAAAAATTGAAAGGGATAAGCTTTGCTGTTCTGTCTATTTTTGACAGAGGAATATCCAATACACGCCCTACATCACGAATGGCAGCTCTTGCTTTAAGAGTTCCAAATGTGATAATCTGTGCTACTTTGTCAGCTCCATATTTATGTCCAACATAATCTATAAGTTCCTGTCTTCTTTCTTGGCAGATATCAATATCAATATCTGGCATGGAAATTCTTTCAGGATTTAAAAATCTTTCAAAAATAAGATTGTATTTAATAGGGTCAAGGTCTGTTATTTTTAGAGCATATGCAACAATACTTCCTGCAGCAGAACCTCTTCCTGGTCCTACAGGAATTTTATGAAGTTTAGCATAATTTATAAAATCCCATACAACTACGAAATATCCAGCATATCCCATTTTAATAATAACTGAAAGTTCGTATTCAACTCTTTCAACCATAGTTTCTGTAAGTCCACTGGGATATCTTTCATCTAAACCTTTGTATACAAGTTTTCTTAAAAACTCTTCTATAGTTTTAACACAAGTAGGCACTTGAAAATATGGAAATTTAAAAGTTCCAAAATCTATACTTAAATTACATTTTCCAGCAATTTCTCCTGTGTTGTCCACAGCTTCTGTATATTCTTCCCCAAGAGATGCGATCATTTCATCTCTGCTTTTCAGATAAAGCCCATCTGTTTCTATTCTCATTCTTTTTTCATCAGAAAGTTTTGCTCCTGTCTGAATACATATCATTACATCTTGAAGAGTGTGGTCCCTTTTATTAACATAATGGGTATCATTTGTAGCTGCAAGTTTAAGTCCATGTTTCTGAGCAATTTCAGATAGTTTTTTATTAAGTTCTTTTTGCCCCTCGATTCCATTTCCCTGAACTTCAATATAGAAATTCTCTTTTCCAAAAATATCAATATATTTTTTTACAGCTTCATCAATTTGAATTTCTGATTCTTTATCAATTATTCTTCTGGAAATTTCTCCCTGCATACAAGCAGACAGAGAGATAATTCCTTCACTGTGTTGTTTTAAAAATTCTTTATCTATTCTAGGTTTGTAATAAAATCCTTTGATATAAGCTTCTGAACTTATTTTCATCAGATTTTTATATCCTCTTTCATTTTTTGCAAGAAGAATCAGATGAAAATTTCTTCCATCTTTTCTTTCCATCTCAAATTCAGAAACATATGCTTCAATACCAATAATAGGTTTTATTCCATTTTTTATTGCTTTTTTATACATCTCTATTGCTCCGAACATATTTCCATGATCAGTTATAGCAATACTATTCATTCCAAGTTCTTTAGCTCTTTTTAAATAATCATCAATTTTTCCGACTCCGTCAAGAAGGCTGTATTCTGTATGCAGATGCAGATGTGTAAATGTTTCTTTCATTTTCCTTCCTCCTTAATCAGTCTTTCTCAAGTTATATTATACATTATTCAGGAAAAAAAATCATCTTAAAATAAAAAAGACCTCCACTTTTACAGTGAAAGCTGTTTATAAATTATATTTCCAAAAAATAAAAAAGGCTGTCACATAAGGCAGTCTTAAAACATCTTATGGTGCATCATACTGGACTTGAACCGGTGACCGTACGATTAAGAGTCGTATGCTCTACCAACTGAGCTAATGATGCATATTTTTGAGTAAAAAAATGGAGCGGGAAACGAGGGTCGAACTCGCGACATTCAGCTTGGAAGGCTGA
>DXWL01000056.1 GCA_019416865.1 Fusobacterium sp. | reverse complement strand
ATTTTTAATATCGAGAATTTTATTTTTACAATTTTATAAATGCAACAGCCCCTTTTTCATTTAAATTATTATTAATTAATCTCTAAAAGTTATTTTGTTTCCTTCAAGACTGTCAATTATAGCAAGAGATTCAACTCTCATTCCGTTAGCTCTTAAAGTATCTCCGCCTTTTTGGAAACCTTTTTCAACAACAATTCCAGCTCCTACAACCTTTGCTCCAGCTGATTCTACAATCTCTTTAAGACCGATTATTGCATTTCCCATTGCTAAGAAATCGTCAACAATAAGAACTCTATCTCTTTCATTTAAAAATTCTTTTGAAACTGTAATGTTGTAATCAATCCCTTTTGTAAAAGAACGGACAGTTACATTATAACTATCATCCATTGTTGAAGGTTTTTTCTTTTTCGCAAACACAAGCGGTACATTAAAAGCATAAGCTGCCATAATTCCTATAGCTATTCCTGAAGCCTCTATTGTTAAAATTTTTGTTACTTTATCACCGGCAAATCTTCTTTTTAATTCCTGCCCTATTTCATACATTAAAACAGGATCTATTTGATGATTTAAAAAACTGTCAACTTTTAATAAAGCTGAATTTTTAACCTCTCCCTGTGATACAATTAAACTTTTTAATAATTCCATGTTTCCCCCTGATTATTCCTCTTCTGTTAATTCTTCTGAAATTTTGTCTATTAATGAATATTTTAATTCACGCAGATCTTTTGAAAGATTTACTTTATATTTGTGTGGAAATTCAAGTCTTTTTCTTTCCTCTGACAATTTTGCTAATCCCTCAAAATAATATTTCTGAGAACCAAGTACATCTACTAGTTTATCATATTCTTCGGTAGTTTTTCCACCCTTTACATAAGTTCTCGTAATTTTTTTGCAAGTGTATTCTCCCTCTTTTAATACACTGCTCTTATATTCACTGTGTTCATCTCTTGTTATAAGAGTTTCTCCTGTAAGAAGTTTTTCCTTGTCTGAATCTCCATTTACAAGAGTTACAATATCAACATACGCCAAACCTTTTGAGTCGTATATTCTATATACCTCTTTGAATCCAGGATTAGATATTTTTATTATATCTTCTGATAATTTTATCACAGGTTCTTTATCAATCTCAACAATTTTATAAACTCCACCAAAACATGGGTGTGATTTACTTACTGCAATAGCATCTCCTACTCCAAAAATATCTACACAAGCTCCTTGTTCTTTCAATGATTTAATTAAATCTTCATTAAGTGAATTTGTTAAAAATATTTTAGCTTTTTTAAGTCCTGCTGCATCAAGTTCTGCTCTGCATTTTTTAGAAAGATAAGCTAAATCCCCAGAATCTATTCTTACTCCATATATTCCCTCATAACTGTCATCGATTCCGTTATCTTTAAATGCTTTTACTGCATTTTTTATTCCTATTTTAAGTGTATTATATGTATCTATAAGAAGAATAAGTGAATTTGCTTTTCTCTCTCTTCTATATTTTATAAATACATCAAAAGCTCTTTTCTCTGCATCTTTTCCAACACCAAAAGTTTGAATATATGAATGAGCCATTGTTCCCACACTTGGGATCCCATACTTATATTCTGCCACAAGATTGGAATGAGAACTACATCCTCCAATAACAGCTGCTTTACTTCCTCCAACAGCACTATCAAATCCATGTGCTCTTCTGCTTCCAAAAGCTGAAACTCCTATTGGGGCTGCTGCTCTTGTTACCCTTGAAGCCTTTGTTGCTATTGCCATCTGCATATTCATTATATTAAGAAGAGGAGTTTCTAAAATTTTTGCCTGAATAAGAGGAGCTTTTACTGTAATTACAGGTTCATTAGCATAAGCTATTTCTCCCTCTCTCATTGCATAAATATCTCCTGTAAATTTCATTTTTACAAGATAATCTACAAGATGTTCCTCTTTTATTATTTTAGAAAAATATTCTCTCTTTTCTTCTTCGCTTGTATTATTTAATATTTCAACAAGTCTTACTACTTCACGAATTCCTGAAACAACTGCAAATCCATTATCTTCTGTACTTCTGAAATACATATCAAATACTGCTTCTCTCTCCTCTGTATGTTCCATTAAAAAAATATCGCTCTCTGTATATTGGTATCTGTCAGAGTTAATCACTCTGGCAAAATCTGTAAGAGTTCTCTCTACCGCCATCATCGTACCTCTTTTTTTATTTTTTTAAACGCTTTCTATGATTATATCACTTTAGCAGTTTTTTTCCAAGTTTTCTCTACTCTTTATTTTATTTCTTAATCTCTTTACATAATTGTGATATAATCTGATTAGAAAATATATATTTGGGAGGAAAATTTATGAGAGCAGTAGTACAGAGAGTAAGTACAGCAGAAGTTAAAATAGATGGAAATTCTGTAGGAAAAATAGATAAAGGATTTCTTGTTTTGCTTGGAGTTACACATACAGATACTATAAAAGATGTTGAATGGCTTGTAAATAAAATAAAAGGATTAAGAGTTTTTGAAGACAGCGAAGGAAAAATGAACCTTGGCTTAGATGATATAAAAGGAGATATTCTTATTGTATCTCAATTCACTCTTTATGGAAATTGTTTAAAAGGAAAAAGACCAAGTTTTATTGAAGCTGCAAGACCTGAAACAGCAATTCCTTTATATGAAAAATTTATTGATATGTTTAAAAATGCTGGGCTTAATAAAGTAGAACATGGAGTATTTGGTGCTGATATGAAAGTATCTCTTATCAATGACGGACCTGTTACTTTGATAATTGATACACCTGAAAAATAAAATAACTTTTTCTTTAAAATATACTGATAACAAAAGTTTAGGAGGGAAAATTATGGATATCAAAGAAGTAAAAGAAAATGCTCGTGAAAGAATGAAAGGATTTTGTGCATTATGCAAAGAGTGTGATGGTGTATGGTGTGCAGGAAAAGTTCCTGGAATGGGAGGGACTGGTACAGGAGGATCTTTCAAAAGAGCTCATGATAAATTAAAAGAAATAAAAGTTGTTATGAGAACAATTCACTCTGCTGTAAATCCTAATTTAGAAACAGAGATGTGGGGAGAAAAACTTTCTTTCCCTGCAATTGTTGCTCCTATTACAGGTACTGTGTTTAATATGGGAGGATATGTAACCGATGAAGAATATTCAGACGATGTTGTTCTTGGAGCTGTAGATGCTGGAACTCTTGCAATGATAGGAGATACTGGAGATCCAAAATGTTTTGAATATGGTATTAGTGCTGTAAGAAAAACTGGAGGAAAAGGGATTGCTATTATAAAACCAAGAGAAAATGAAGAGATTATAAAAAGAATAAAAATTGCTGAAGAAGCTGGAGCTGTTGCTGTTGGTATCGACAGTGACGGAGCTGGACTTGTTACAATGAAGCTTTTTGGACAACCTGTGGGACCTAAATCTGTGGAAGATTTAAAAATTCTTGTAAAATCTACAAAACTTCCATTTATTGTTAAAGGTATTCTTTCTGTTGATGAAGCAAAACTTTGTGCAGAAGCTGGAGTTGATACAATCGTCGTTTCAAATCATGGAGGAAGGGTTTTAAATGAAACTTTAGCTCCTTGTGAAGTTCTTGAAGATATTGTTAAAGCTGTGGGAAATAAAATAACTGTTCTTGCTGATGGTTCAATAAGAGAAGGTGTAGATATTTTAAAATATCTTGCTCTTGGGGCAAAAGGTGTATTGATTGGAAGACCTGTTATCTGGGGATCTATCGGAGGAAGACAAGAGGGAGTAAAAACTGTTCTTGATACTTTCAAAAACCAACTTTATCAAAATATGATTTTAACAGGTTGCTCTGATGTAAAATCAATAAATTCAAAAGTAATTTTTAAATAGTTTATTTCAACTTTATTTTAAATATAATAAAAGGGACTGCTGCAGCAATCCCTTTTTTATTTTAATCTGTTTATTTCATAAGTTTTTTAAGATATCTGAAAAAATCCTCTTTATCTGAAGGACAGGTAATACATACATTGGAAAACATCTCCATTATCTCCTGATTAACACTTCCGAGAGCAGATCTCACAGCAAGAGATTGATTAAGAATATCTCCACAATATTCTCCATCAAGAAGCATTTTTTTCATTCCTCTTATTTGACCTTCTATTTTATTAAGTCTTGTTACTATTCTTTTTCTTGTCTCAATTATTTCTTCGTTATTAAGCTTTGACACTGTAGTAACAAGATCAGAATCTCTCTGCCAGGCTTTTAATCCCCCTGACATCTCATAAATATTTTTAAATCCAAGCTCTGCCATAAGTTCACAAACAGATTGACTTAATCTTCCCACAGCACAATATACTAAATACACTTTATCCCTGTCATATTTTTGTATTTCTCTTTTAAATATACGAGGTTTTAAAAAATCAATAAGTACTGCATTCTCAAGTTTTCCTTCATAGGTAAATTCCATCTTTGTTCTGGCATCTATTATTACCAAATTTTTTTCTCTGTTTATCAATTCTTTTGCTTCTTGAGGTGTTAATTTTATATATCCTTCAGCTTTTTCCATATCTTTCCTCTTAAAATTTTATTTCTTTTATTTTATAAATATGTTTTTTAAACTAATTAAAATTATAATTTGTTAAAATAGGTTTTCTGTTCATTGATTTATCATTAAAATACTCATAGAATGATATTCCTATAAATCCGGCAGAGATATTAAATACATTTGTAAATCCAAGATGTTTTAATAAAAGACATACATTGTAGCTTCTTTGTCCGCTTTTGCAATGAAGATATATAGGTCTGTCTTTAGGGATTTCATCTATTCTCTCTCTTATTTCACTCATAGGAATATTTACAGATGTATTAAGATGACCTAAATTATACTCATCTCTTTCTCTCACATCTATTATGTAAGCTCCGTTTTCAACAAGATTTCTTGCTTCGTGGAAATGAACCTGTCTGAAATCATCATTCATTAAATTTGTTGCAATATATCCAGCATAGTTTGTTATATCTTTTGCTGTTCCAAAAGGAGGGGCATAGCAAAGCTCTAAATCTTTAAGATCATTGATTGTTCCTCCAAATTTAATAACTGTTGCAATTACATCTACTCTTTTGCAGACTTCACCTTTTCCAATAGCCTGTGCCCCTAAAATTTTTCCTGTAGGAACTTCATATATAAGTTTAAAATGGGCAGGTTTTACTCCAGGCATAAGACCAACTCTATCCATTGGAATTATATCTACAGTTTCATAATTAATATTTAATTTTCTTTCTTTAATTGCTGCTTCTGTAAGCCCTGTTGATGCTCCATTATAATCAAATACTTTTATTACTGATGAACCAATATATCCTCTGTTGTTTATTCTCATTCCATTTATATGGTCAGCGACACTTCTTGCTTCTTTTTGAGCAGGTCCTGCAAGAGAAAGTTTAAAATAATCATTAAATAATGGACTGTAAACCTCTATTCCATCTCCAACAGCATATATATCCTTATCATTTGTCATATAATTTTGATTTACTTTAATTGCTCCTGTTTTTCCAAGTTCAATTCCTGCTTTTACAGCAAGTTCTGTTTCTGGTGCTACACCTATCGCCATAACAACAGCTTGAGCTTCTATTTTTTTTCCAGATTCAAGAACAACAGTGTCTTTTTCAAATCCTGTTACTTTATCTCCAAGAATAAGATTTACTCCTTTATCGTAAATCTCTTTGTGAAGAATTTGTACCATATCATAATCAAAAGGTTTCATTATTTGATCTGCTGCTTCTATAAGAGTTACATTAAATCCTGCCTCTTTAAGATTTTCTGCAGTTTCAACACCAATAAATCCTCCTCCGATTACTGCAACATTTTTAGAATCCATATTTTTTATAAATTTATTTAACTTATCAATATCTATAACATTTCTTATTGTAAAAGTATTAACATTTTCAATACCAGGAATTCTTGGAACTATTGGTTTTGCTCCCATTGATAAAATAAGTTTATCATAATTTTCAGTATACTCCTCCCCGGTAATATTATTTTTTATAATAAGTTCTTTTTTAGTTCTGTCAATATTTATTACTTCGTTATTAACTCTTGCTTCTATTCTATATTGCTTCATAAATTTTTCAGGGGACATAAGCACAAGACTATCTGCATTCTCCACTACTCCACTAAGATGATATGGCAGAGAACAATTTGAGAAAGATACATGAGGACCTTTTTCAAACATTATTATTCTATCTTCTTCACTATGTCTTCTAAGTCTTGCAGCAGCTGAAGCTCCTCCTGCAACACCACCGATTATAAGTATTTTTTTCATTAAAATATCCTCCTCTATATTTTATTTTAATCACAAGTCTATTTTAATATACCTATACCCAGTATAACAAATTTGAAATAACATCGTCAATGATTTTCTTAATAATCTCAAAAGATATATATCATATCAAAATTAAAAAGAGGTTGTTCATCTATATATTTTTTCTAAATAATGTGCTTCAGAATTTTCTGAAGATGTTCCTATCACTTCAAAATCTGGAAGAAGGGCTTTTAATTTATCACTGGCATTTCCCATAACAACACCTTTTCCAACAACTGTAAGCATTTCTTTATCGTTAAGTCCATCTCCAAAAGCTATAGCTTCATTGCAAGAAATTCCTTCTTTCTCTAAAATTTCCTTTACAGCATTTCCTTTTGTAGCTTCCTTAACCATAACCTCTAAACACTTATCTAAAGAAGCTGTAATATCAAGCTTTTCTGTAAATTCTTTATTTGATTTCAATCTTTCCTCAAGTTCTTCAAGCAAAGCTGTATTATCACTTATATAGAAAATTTTAGAAATCTCCTTACCTCTTAAAGTTTCAAAGTCTATTACCTCAGGAACAAAACCTGATTCTACATGATATTCTGCGAATTCAGGAGTATATTTTTCAGTATACCAACTATCTCCTGCATATACCCCCCTTATTATTTCATCAGAAACTTCTACATCCAAAAGTTTTGATGTGAAATTTCCTGGAATATTATGAGAGATTATTATATTATTTTCATCATCATGAACTTTAGCTCCATTTGAAGATATCAAATATGAATCTGCTCCCAATTGTTTTTTAAAACAAAGAGCATCTTTATGATGTCTTCCTGTAGCTATTATAAATTTTACTCCTTGACTTATTATATCCTTGATTACCCCTTTTGTATATTCTGATATTTTATGCTCTGAATTTAGAAGTGTTCCGTCTAAATCAGATATAACTGCTTTATATTTCAATTACGCACCTCCTAGTATTGCTTATTACATTATATCACAATATCTTTTTTTATTTTAATCTTTATTTTTATGCTTTTTTTCTTGACATTTTTTTATTTTTAATATATAATAATTTTTGTCAGTAAAAAATGCATTGGGGCGTCGCCAAGCGGTAAGGCAACGGACTTTGACTCCGTTATGCGTTGGT
>DXWL01000055.1 GCA_019416865.1 Fusobacterium sp. | reverse complement strand
CAAAAGAAAAAGAGCTGAGCAAATTAATGATTAAAAATCATCAATTTGCAACAGCTCCTTTTATGTATTAATAGATGTAGTAAAGGGCAATATAATTACTATTTATTCATCAATGATTGAAGATATTTTACTTTCTCAGCAATATCGAGAGCTCCCACAATATCACTTACAAGACAGATATTTTTTGCTCCTCTTGATATAATCTCATGAATATTGTGTTCCTTAATTCCTCCAATGGCAGTGAAAGGAAGGTGAAGATTTTTTACAGCATATTCAAGATATTCAAGTCCTACAGGAGCAGTATCTTTTGTTGTTGTAGGGAATATAGGTCCAACTCCGATATAATCAACATCTGGATCAAGGAAGGCTTTCATTCCCTGCTCTTCTGAGTGAGTAGAAAGTCCTATTATTTTATCATCTCCAATAAGTTTTCTTACATCAGCAGGATTCATATCATCTTGTCCTATATGAACACCATCAGCATCAACAAGAAGAGCAATATCAACATGATCATTTACAATGAAAATAACTCCATGTTTTTTGCAAAGCTCTCTTATCTCCCTTGCTTCTTTTGTTTTTTCTTTTATAGATTTAGTTTTATCTCTATATTGGATAATCTTTATTCCTCCCTCGATCATAGCTTTTACACATTCAAGATTTGATCTTCCATGAGCAAAGTTATCCCCAGTTATTCCATAAATTCCTTCAGGAATTATAATTCTATTTCTCATAAAAGTCCTCCTTTTTCTAGGACAATTCCTGCCATGATAGCAGCAACAGCTCCCACTTTGTGAGAATATGTTTTGTTATTATCTGTATCAGTTTCAAAATCTCCTACAATAAAAAGATTTTTTCCCAGCTGTTTAGTTGTGATGTTATTAGTATTCCAGTTTCCTATTCCAGAAGCAGAAATAATAATTTTTCCTTCAGGAATAAGTTCCTCTATAAGCATAGCTTTATTTTCCTTTTTATCAAAAGCTTCTACCACAATATCGCAGTCTGCAAAAAATTCTTTTATATTACTTCTGTTAAATTTAATGATTTTGTATTCAAAATTTCCATCAGGATTTATTGCAGAAAGATTTTCAGCAAGGGTTTTGCTTTTGTAAAGTCCTATCTGTTTTTTGAAAAAAAATTGACGGTTTAGATTTGACTCTTCTATTTTATCAAAATCACCAAACTTTAGATAATCAATACCTGTTCTCACAAGATGATAGGCTACATTTGATCCTATTCCTCCGCATCCTGCAATTCCTATTTTTATTTTTTCCATTATACAATTTGCTCCCAATCTTTAAATATAGGTTGGAATCCATTATCTCTTATAGCTTGAATAGTTTCTTCAGCAGATCTGCTGTCGCTTATTTCAAACTGGCAAGTAGAAGGATCATGTTCTGTATATCCACCTACATCAGTTTTAGAACCTACAGACATCTTAGTGATTCCCATATGCATTAAATGATCTCTAAAACTTGCAATTTCCCTTGTAGAGATATTAATATCAGCTTTTACTTGGAAAATTCTGAATGCAGTCATAAACTGAACAAATGTTATATCATCTAATGGATGATCAGGTTGGAATCCCCCTTCTGCCGGATTTATTCTTGGAAGAGAGATAGCAAATGATGAATTAAGATATTTATCAGTTAGATATTTAAGATGAAGTCCAGCAAAAAAGGCTTCTTTTTTGATTTCACTTAATCCAAAAAGTGGACCGATTCCTACAGTTCTCATTCCTGCTTTTGCTCCTCTTTCGGGAGTATCTAAACGGAAGTGATAATCTTTTTTCTTTCCTGAAATATGTACTTCATCATATATTTCTTCGTTGTATGTTTCTTGATATACAGTAAGTCCATCAACACCTATATCAACAAGTTCTTTGTACTCCCACTCTTCAAGAGGCATAACTTCTATAGAAACAGAGTTAAAATATTTTTTTAATACTTTAACGGCATCTTTCAGATAGTCAAGAGTAACAAGTCCGTGAGCTTCTCCTGTAAGCATAAGAATGTGTTCTACTCCTTGTTTTGCAATTTCTTTTGCCTCTTCTTCTATCTCTTGAAGATTTTGGTGTTTTCTAATGATGTGGTTTTTCTTTGAAAATCCACAGTAAGCACAGTTATTTGTACAGAAATTTGAAATATATATAGGCATATAAAGAGAGATTATATTACCAAAATATTGAGTTTTGATTTCTTGAGCTCTTCTTGCCATTTTTTCAAGATGATTTTTTGCTGTTGGAGATAAAAGATTAAGAAGATCGTATTCAGTAGGTTTTTCTTTATAAATACTTTCTACTACATCTTCATCAGTAACATGAGAAAAATATCCTTCAAAATCAAAATCTTTCCATTTTTCTATGACGTCATAAAATCCCATTATTTGTCACCTCTGAAAAGGAAATCTGTAAGAGGTGATGAAGCGTTAGCATATTTAGATGTTTTTGCAAGTTTTGCAAGATATGCCATTCTTCCTGCTTCAACAGCCATAGCAAAAGCTTTTCCCATCATAACAGGATCTTCTGCAGTAGAGATTGCTGTATTTACAAGCACAGCGTCAACTCCCATTTCCATAGCTTCAGCTGCTTGTGAAGGTGCTCCTATTCCAGCATCTACGATGATTGGAAGTCTTTTGTTATCGTTTAACATTTCGATAAGAGGTTTTGTAAGAAGTCCTTTATTTGAACCAATTGGTGCTCCAAGAGGCATAACAGCAGCAGCTCCTGCTTCTTCAAGTTTTTTTGCTGTAATAAGGTCAGGCATAATATAAGGAAGAACAATAAATCCTTCATCTGCAAGAATTTTTGTAGCTTTTACTGTTTCTTCGTTGTCAGGCATAAGATATTTCATGTCGTTTATAATTTCTATTTTAATAAAATCTCCGCATCCTGCTTCTCTTGCTATTCTTGCTATTTTAACTGCTTCTTCTGCATTTCTTGCTCCAGATGTATTTGGAAGAAGAGTTATTCCTTTTGGAATATAGTTAAGAATATTTTCTTTTGGATTATCGAAATTTATTCTTCTAAGTGCCATTGTGATTATATTTGATTTACTTGCCTCAAGCATAGGTGCTATAAGATTTTTGTCAGAAAATTTTCCTGTTCCTGTAAGTAGTCTGCTTTCAAATTCATGTCCTTTTAAAACTAATTTATCCATAATTATCTCCTCCTGATTTGTTCTTTTTAAAATGGTGAATTTTTGTTTGTTTTATAATATTCTATCCTCCTGATACAAATGCAAGAACTTCAACAGCAGCTCCTGCTTTTACAAAAGAGTTGTCCCAGTCAGCTTTTTTTATCACTTCATCATCAATTAAAACTACTGCTCCAGAAAGAGTCATATTTTTTTCTTTGCTTAGATTTTCAATAAATTCAGCAACAGTCATCTCTTTTTGAAGCTCAGTTTTTTTACCATTTAGTGTTATTTCCATTTTTCCCTCCTAAACCCTGAGATTATATAATAAGATACAAATATGAGGAAACTTTAAATAAAAAAAGCTCTGACGGAAGTCAGAGCTTAAATCTGCATAGCTTAAATAAAAACAGCAAACAGTTTTAATACTTCCCTCCGCTGGTATTATCCAGTTCAGGTAATAAGAGTCGAGAACGAATCTCCTCTCAGCCGATTAAGGCTCCTCCAGTAATTTGTATTTATTATTTTACTATAAAATTATATAACTATATTTTTAATGTGTCAACAAATTAAAATATTTTATATGTAAGAACATTAGAATTTAAATGTTGCAGAAAGAGCAACAGCATCTACTTGCTTTTTAAATGTTGTAGTTTTAGCTCCTGATTTATCAACAGCAGTTCCGTTTTTATAATCAACATAAGCATATGAAACTATAAATTCTTTTGTTTCATCAGGAGTATATTTTACCCCTGCACCATACATATCTGCATCAAGTGCATAGTCTGTATCTTTGTAAGTATTTTCATTTGCTCCTGTATCAGTATATTGATATCCTGCCATAAGTGTCCATTTATCATTTAATTTATAGTCAACCCCGACTGATAACTCATAACCATTATCGTAATGGTCATAAGGATTATCTGTGTTTGCATTTTTTATAAAATAGTAGTTTCCTGATGTTAATAATGTAACTCTGTCAGTAAGTTGGTAAGAAACTCCAAGAGCCATCATAGCAGGAAGGTTTCTGTTTGCGTCTACTAACCATTCAGAAATAACATCTTGATTTTCTAGAATACCATCTATTTTATCAATGATTTTATCTGGTACTTTTTTATCTTTAGATGAAGTATCAAGTCTTCCATCAGCATCAAGATTTAGATGTACCTCTGTTTCATATTTAAAACCAATATTTAATCTGTCTGTAGGTTGGTAGTTGAAACCTATAACTCCTCCAACTCCCCATCCTGTTCTTTCAGAATCTATATCAACATGAACATTTCCGTTTCCCAGATTAAGTTCCCCTGTATTTAAATTATAGTCAGCAGAACCATTTAATTCTCTAGTAACATACATCATTCTAAATCCACCGGCAATACTAAATTTAGAATTTATTTTTTGTGCCATTCCAAAAGTGGTATTGAAGTAGTATGATGAACCGTTAACAGTTGTTCCCCCAATGTATTTAACATCAGCAACTGGATTTTTACCAGATTTTAATGATAAAAGGTTAAAGTAATCTTCGATACCTTGTCCAATTACTTCAAAAGCAGATATTCCGTTTTCATATTTAACTTTTCCTCCACCAGCAGCAGCTCCTGCGTGTAAGAAATATGATCTGTCTCCCTCTTTTTTAACTATTTGAATGCTTGGAACAAAAAGTGTAGGGTGATCACTTTCGTGGCTAAGTTTATCTGTTTTCTCTAAAACAGTTTCCATTTCATAATTTTTAAAAAGTGTTTGTGAGTTTAACTGAACATAAAGTCCATCTTCTAAAAACACAGTTCCGGCAGGGTTGTAATATGCCCCTGATACTCCAACCTTACCAATCATAGCAGGGTGTGCAAAATATTCTGCATCTTGTTGTGCAAGATAGTCTATACTTCCTGCAAAAGCATTTGCAGAAGCTATTAAAGATAAAATAAGTAACGATTTTTTCATTAATCCCCCTTTAAAAAGTAAAATATATAAAAATTAAATTATCTGACATTTTCTATATGCTCTGCATGACGGCTAAGTCCTGCATGAACAATAACAGACCCCATATCACGAAGCTCTTTTAAAATATCATCGTATGTAGGATTGTAAAATCCAGAACAGATAAGAGAAGCATATCCTTGTACATACCACCACCCTTTTTTAAGCATCCACTCAATAACTTCATCAGAAAGATGGTTGTATCTTTCGTCAGCTCTAAAACTAGCAGTGATAAGATTTTTTAAATCAGTGATAATTTCATCAATAAAGTCTTTTGATAAATCTTCTCTTAAGAAAATGGATCTGAAAAGTGCCTTCTCTTGTTTAGCAAAAATACATATTCCTATACCTATGTTTAAAAGTCCTTGATCAGTATATTCTTTTTTTGTTATATCAAAAAGTTTGTTTTTAGCAAGTCTTGACATCTCGTTTTTTAAATCTGACATTGATTTAAAATTTGAGTATATTGAGATAGTGGAAGAGCCAAGTTTTTTGGCAATATTTCTTGCAGTGATACTCTTCATTCCCTCTTCAATAAGAATGTTATAAGCTACTTGAAGAATTTCTTCCCTTGAAAAATTTAAAGCTCTCGGCATGATTCCTCCTAAAATAACATAACAAAATATCAAATTATTTTTCTAAAATTATAACAAAATACAGTAGTAATTATAACTCAAATTTTTAAATTAATCAAATGAAAATTAAGGATTTTCAAATAACACTGTTATATTAAAAGATAACAAAGTTATTTTTTATTTCATAACACTATTATGAAATAAAAAGTTTTATCATATCTAAAATAATAACTCAAAACTGACAAAAATATAGTATAATATGTCTAAATAGAAAATTATTTTAAGGAGGATTTTTATGAGTATTTTCTTTATTTTTATATTATTACTGTTGATTATCGTTATCCTTGCTTTTCATGTAAGAATAGTTTCTCAGTCAAAAGCTTATGTTATTGAAAGACTTGGAGGATATTTGACAACATGGCAGGTAGGACTTAACATCCTTGTACCTTTTATTGATAGAATTGTAAGAATAGTATCTTTAAAAGAGCAGGTTATAGATTTTCCGCCTCAGCCAGTGATAACCAAAGATAATGTTACAATGCAGATAGATTCAGTTGTATATTTTCAAATAACAGATCCAAAACTTTATACTTATGGAGTTGAACACCCTATGAGTGCCATTGAGAATCTTACAGCAACAACACTTAGAAATATAATAGGAGAGATGGAGCTGGATACAACTCTTACTTCGAGAGATACAATAAATACAAAAATGAGAGCTGTTCTTGATGAGGCAACAGATCCATGGGGAATAAAAATAAACAGAATTGAATTAAAAAATATTATTCCTCCTAGAGAGATTCAAGATGCTATGGAAAAACAGATGAAGGCTGAAAGAGAAAAGAGAGAAGCTATAAGAAGAGCAGAGGGGCAAAAAGAGGCTGCAATTCTTGTAGCAGAGGGAGAAAAAACTTCTCAAATTTTAAGAGCAGAAGCTGAAAAAGAAGCTGCTATTTTAAGAGCGGAAGCAAAAAAACAAAGTCTTGAAAAAGAAGCGGAAGGACAAGCAGCTGCAATTCTTTCTATCCAGAAAGCAAAAGCTGAAGCAATAGTTGCTCTTAATAAAGCCGGAGCAACAAAAGAGGTACTTGCTCTTAAAGGAATGGAAACATTTGAAAAAGTGGCTGATGGAAAAGCTACAAAAATTATTATTCCATCAGAACTTCAAAATATCGCTTCTATTACTTCTGTTGTGGGAGAGATGTTTAAAAAAGAAGAGGAATAGAGCTTATGAAAAATTTGATTTTAATTTTAACTCTTTTTTTAATGGTCGGTTGTACAAATAAGATAGTTCAGCGTCCCAGAAAAACAGAAGGTATATATACTAGAGTGCCTAAAAATGAAGAAATTTTAGTTAGTTTTATAATGCAGAGCAAAGAGCTTGACAGAAGCATTGCAGATGTAGAGGAAAAAGAGCTTATTGCTAAAAAATTAAGAATACCAAGAGAGCTTATAATAGACAGTAAAGAAAAAATACTTCATTTTTACGATGAGAAGTCTTTGGAAAATAAAAATAAGATACTAATTATTTATAATTTTGAAAGTTATGAAAAAATGACAAATGAATTTTATAAAAAATTTATCAGAGAAGATGGATATTCAGATATCAGAAGATACAGTGATGAGGCAGTTACTTTAGGAGAGATAATCTGGAATATGCAGGATAAGAAACTTCACATAATAGCCAACGAAGAGGAAAATTATTATGTGATGGATGCCCTTCATTATGTAAACTTGAAATACTGCCGTGAAAACTTTTTTGACGAAAGAAGGAGAGATTTAGAGCTTGATATAATATCTGTAAACAGCCCTCTGTTTTTAGAAAAACATATGGAAGGATATACAAATTCACAGGTGAGATATTATACAAATGAAAATGGAAACCTTTATGAAGGAAAAGAGGTAAGCACATCTGAAAATATAGGTTATGGAACAAAGGTACTTATGTACGGTGTTACAAAAGGGCTGGAAATTTTAAGTCTGCCAAAAACAGGGATAAAAAAACTTTTTGGTGCTGAAAACTAAAAATAATTTATAAAGAAAAAGCTGTTGCAAACTTGTAAAAAATAAAATTCTCTAAGAAAAAATAGTTTCTATTTA
>DXWL01000054.1 GCA_019416865.1 Fusobacterium sp. | reverse complement strand
AATTAATATCTTTAAAATAATATTAAAATTAAAATTATATTTTAAGAAAAAAATATTAGTAATTTTTAAAAAATATGATATAATCTTTGCATAAAAATATAAGCTGTTTATAGGAGAAAATATGAAAGCATGGGTAAAGAAGAAAAATAAATTAATTTCATCTGCTTTATACAGCCATGCTGTAAGTGTAAATATGTGTGTAAACAGTTTAAAGGATATTGTAATTTTGTAAGCATCTTAATTTGAGATGCTTTTTTATTTGTTAAAAACTTTTTATATATACTTAGGAGGAAAAATGAAAATAGAAAAAGGGGAATCTATTTACGAGGAAGATGAATTCAAAAAAGATAAAATGGAAGAAGAATGTGGAGTATTTGGAGTATTTTCAAAAAATAATTTAAAAACATCTCATTTTGTATATTATGCTTTGTATGCTCTTCAGCATAGAGGGCAAGAAAGTGCCGGAATATCAATTTCTTTTGAAGGAAATATAACAACATTTAAAGGGATGGGACTTGCAGCAGATGTTTTTATTCCTGAAACTTTAAATAAATTAAAAGGGAATGTAGCAATAGGTCATGTAAGATATTCTACAACTGGAGAGAGCAGAATAGAAAATGCTCAACCTCTTGACAGCAGATTTAAACTTGGACAAATTGCTGTTGCTCATAATGGGAATTTAACAAATTCTAAAATTATAAGAGAGCTTTTAGAAGATGGGGGAGCAACATTTACAACAACAATAGATTCAGAAGTTATTATAAAAATGATAGCAAGAAAAGCTGCATCAGGAATGATTGAAGCTGTAAGAAGTACAGTAAGTGCTATAAAAGGTGCTTATGCATTGGTAATTATTTCTGATGGAAAATTAATAGGTGTAAGAGATCCATATGGAATTAGACCGCTTTGTCTTGGAATTAACAAAGAAGGAGATTATTTCCTTGCTTCAGAATCTTGTGCTATTGATGCTGTTGGGGGAGAGCTTATAAGAGATATTGAAGCAGGAGAAATGGTTATTATTGATGAAAATGGTGTTGAATCGATAAAATATACTGACAACAAAAAAATAGCACCATGTTCATTTGAACACATTTATTTTGCTAGACCTGACAGCATAATAGATGGAATTAATGTCTATGAAGCAAGAGTAGAAGCAGGAAGACTTTTGGCAAAACAGAAAAAAGTGGAGGCAGATATTGTAATTGGTGTTCCTGATTCAGGAATTCCTGCTGCAATAGGTTATGCAGAAGAAAGTGGAATACCTTATGGTATTGGGCTTATAAAAAATAAATATATAGGAAGAACTTTTATAAAACCAAGCCAGGAATTAAGAGAACAAGCTGTAGCTGTAAAACTTAATCCTTTGAAAATAAATATAGAAGGAAAAAAAGTTGTAATTATTGATGATTCTCTTGTCAGAGGAACAACAAGCAAAATACTTATAGATATTGTAAGAAAAGCCGGAGCAAAAGAAGTACATTTCAGATCTGCTTCTCCAGCTGTAAAATATTCATGCTATTATGGAATTGATACAGCTCACAGAGAGGAATTAATAGCTTCAAGATTATCTGTTGAGGAAATAAGAAAAGAGATAAATGCAGATACTCTTGATTATCTTTCTATGGAAAATATGCTTAAGTCATTAAAAAATAAAAATTATTGTGTTGGATGTTTTAGCGGAGAATATCCAATGAGTGTTCCTGTAGAAGATTAGAAATAATTAATCAAAAAAATAAAAAATAATTTGACAATTTAAAATATTTGTAGTATCCTTGGTGCAAGATAAAAATATAAATATGGAGGTGAGCTAAATGACAATAAGATTTACTTGGTGGTGGCAAAACAAAATGCACGAATTTTATAATCAGCAGGTGGATTGGGTTTTGTCAGAGAAAGCTCATTTTAATATATAGTTTTATATTTTATAAATTTATTTAAAAAAAGCCTGTTCTTATATATTGGAACAGGTTTTTTTATTAAGAATATTTATGGTATAAAAATCCTGCTGTTACTAACAGTGGGATTTTTTTATATATAATAAGATTATCAAATGTGGAGGGATATTATGAAAAAATTATTTATACTTATTATAATGATGGTTTTGATAGGCTGTGGAAAAGGAAATGAAAGAAAAATTGAACTTGGAATAACTCAGATTGTAGAACATGAATCACTTGATGATGTAAGAAGAGGGGTAATAGAAGCGTTGAAAGATAATGGATATGGAGAGGAAAAAATAAATATTACATACAGAAATGCACAGGGAGATTTTGCTACAGCACAAATAATTGCTCAAGAATTTAATAAAAAAAGTGATGTGATAGTAGCTGTTTCTACACCAAGTGCACAAGCAGCTGTTAATAACATTAAAGAAAAACCTATATTTTTTGCTGCTATTACAAATCCTGAAAATGCAGGTGTTCTTGAAAAAAATGTTACAGGAGTAAGTGATAAATCACCTGTAGAAAAACAAGCTGCTCTTATAAAAAAACTTCTTCCTAAAGCAAAAAATATAGGAATAGTCTATAATACAAGTGAACAAAACTCTTTTTATCTTACAGAAGAATTTAAAAAATCTGCTGAAAAAATGGGATTTAAAGTAGTTATCAGAGGAATTACAACTATAAACGAAATGTCTTCAGCTCTTGATACCCTTATTCCAGAAATTGATGTTCTGTATACTTCCATAGATAATATGTTAGCTTCAGCATATCCTCTTATTGTAGAAAAATGTAATAAAGGAAATAAACCTATAATTGGAGCAACTAAAAGTTTTACAGAACAGGGAGCTTTAGCATCAGAAGGGATTTCAGACTACCAAGTAGGATATCAGACAGGTAAACAGATAGTAAGATATCTTAATGGAGAAAAATTAGAAAAAATTCCTTATGAAACAGTTGAAAAATCAGAATTTTCAATTAATAAAGAAGTTGCTGAAAAATTTGGAATTAATACAGAAAACTTGATATTTTAATAAAAAAGTTTTATAATAAATATGGCTGGAGAGATTCAGGAGATGATTGCTATGAAAGAACATAAATATGTAAACTTTAATCAAGAAGCTGATGTACATTATATCATCAACAAATACCATAAAAAAGAACATGAGGCTGTAAAAGAATATCTTGAAACTTTAAAGGGTCAAAAGAATCTTACTCATGATGATGTATTTGCCTTAATAGAAAAAAATTTAAAATTTAAAAAAATAAGCAAATAACAGTTTTATTTTGATAAGTTTAATGAAATTTTTTAGATTAAATCTCCAGTGATAGAAAAGAGGATTAAAAAATTAATTTTGATCCTCTTTTTTTATAATTTATTAAATTTTAAAATATTCTTATTCTACCTTTTTTGTGGTATAATAATTATAAGAAATTTTAATTAGAGAACAAAGGAGTGATTAATATAGAAAATAAAATAAATAAGTTTTTAGGGGCTCATGTGTCAGCACAGGGAGGAGTATCAAAAGTTTTTGAAAATGCAGATGCAATAGGTGCAAAAGCTTTTGCTCTTTTTCTTAAAAATCAAAGAAGATGGGATTCAAAACCACTAGAAGAGAAAGAGATAAAAAAATTCAGAGAACTTTTAGAAAAATCAGAAATATCTCCAGAACATATTCTTCCTCATAATGGATATCTGCAAAATCTTGGAAATGCTGACAAAGAAAAGAGAGAGAAATCTCTTAATGCTTTTATTGATGAGATGGAAAGATGTAATCTTCTTGGCCTTAAATATATAAATATGCATCCTGGAAGTCATTTAAATGAGATATCAGCAGATGAGTGTATTGAGCTTATAGCAGAGGGAATAAATACAGCTATGAAAAAAATTCCCAATGTAACAGTAGTTCTTGAAAATACAGCAGGACAAGGAAGCAATTTGGGAAGTAAGTTTGAAGAGATTGGAAAAATTATAAATCTTATTGAAGATAAATCAAGAATAGGTGTGTGCCTTGATACTTGCCATACCCTTGCAGCTGGATATGAACTTAAAGACGAAGAGGGATATGAGAATACTATGTCTGAATTTGAAAAATATATAGGTTTCAAATATCTTAAAGGAATCCATTTGAATGATACAAAATTTGATACAGGTTCGAAAAAAGACAGACATGAAAGTATAGGAAAAGGAATGTTAGGAGAGGAATTTTTCATAAGATTTATGAATGATAAAAGATTTGATAATATTCCTATTATTCTTGAAACAATCGATGACAGCATATGGAAACAGGAGATAGAATATTTATATAGTCTTGTTAAATAAATTAATACTAAAAAAGAGGTGCAGCGAATGAATATTTATGATTTTAAAGTAAAAGATGCAAAAGGAAATGATGTTTCAATGTCAGATTACAGAGGAAAAGTTTTACTTATAGTAAATACAGCTACTGGATGTAGTTTTACGCCTCAATATGATGGACTGGAAAAATTATACGAAAAATATGAAGACAAAGGATTAGAAATTTTAGATTTTCCATGTAATCAATTTTTAAATCAAGCTCCTGGTACAAATGAAGAGATAGTTCAATTTTGTCAGTTAAGATTTGGTACAAAATTTAAAACATTTGCGAAGATTAAAGTGAATGGCAAAGAGGCAGAGCCGCTGTTTAAATTTTTAAAAGAGCAGTCACTTGAAGAGATAAGAAATGAAAACGGTAACTTTTTTAAAGATAAAATAGGAATATTAGGTAATATGATTTTAGGAAATGAGATTAAATGGAATTTTACAAAATTTTTAATTGATAGAAACGGGAATGTTGTAAAAAGATTTTCTCCAGTTGTAACTCCTGAAGAGATAGAACCTCATATAGAAGAATTACTTAAAAAATAAAATTAATATAAAGGAGCAGTGATAATATGGATTTTAAAACAAGAAGAAGTATAAGAAAATTTAAAGATGTACCAGTGGAAAAAGAAAAAGTTCAAGAAATATTAAAAGCAGCTCTTCTTGCACCTACTGGAAAAAATAGCCGTGCTTGTGAATTTGCTGTAATTGATGACAAAAAAATTATAGCTGAAATTCCAAAAATGAGAGAGCATGGAGCAAGTTTTACTGACAAAGCTCCTCTTATAATAGCTGTTATGGGAGAAAAAGAAAAATCTACAACACTTTTAGAAGATTGTTCAATAGCAGGATTTGCAATTCAAGTAAAAGCACATGAACTTGGACTTGGAAGTTGTTGGGTACAAGTTAATAATAGGAAAACTGCTGATGGAATGATGTCAGAAGATTATTTTAAAAATCTTATTGAAGCACCTGAAAATATTAAAGTTATGTGTTTAATCGTAATAGGTTATCCAGACGAAGAAAAACCTCATTATACAGAAAATGATATAAATTGGAATAAGGTTTCATATAATAAATATGGAAACAGATAAATTCTGTATGCAAATTACAAACTATAAAAAATAATAAAGTATAGTTAATTAAAAATCTCTGCTGGTAGTAGAACAAGCAGAGATTTTTTTATTATTGACGGCTTAATTTTCTTACTGCACGGAAAAGATCCTTGTTTTTTTCCATTTTTTCAATCTTAGATAGAAACCAGTTTAATTTTTCCTCATCAAGATTAAGTTCTGACATTATAAAATTTTCAAGTTTAGCTACTTCTCCAGGAAGAAGTTTGCTTTTAGTAGAGTTATTTATCTCCTCTATTGTTTTATCCCCTTGAAGATAAGCAACTATTTTTTTCCAGTTATCCATAAGTTCTACTTTTCTTACAAGCATAACAATAGTATAATTAAGCTCTGGAATTTTATCAAACCCTTTTCTTCTTAAAAAAGTTTTTACCTCATCTCCAAACTTTTCAGTTTCAGAAAGAATCTCTCCAGTTTTTTTAGTATTCATAATTTTAGGCATTTTAGAAGTTCTGTTTCTGCTTCTAAGATATTTTGAAAGAGGGATAATCTTACTTTCATTATAAAAAGCTTTTGCAAATTCATTAAAACTCATTCCTTCTGGAACAGTTCCCTCTTCTATGTATTCAATATATTCATCAACTTTTTTAAAATCAACCATTTATATTAATTCTCCTTTGAAAACAATGATACATTCATTATACATTAAAAAAGTTAAAATCACAATAGATTTATTAGTTGAAGAATATATGGTATAATTTTATAAGATAAAGAAAGGAGAGATAAATGAGATTAGATAAATATTTAGTTGAATGTGGAATAGGAAGCAGAAAAGAGGTAAAAAAAATAATAGATAAAGGTTCTGTTTCTGTTAATGATAAAATAATATTATCAGCAAAAGAAAATATAAATGAAGAAAATGATATTGTAAAATATGAAAATCAAATAATAAAATATAAAAAATTCCGATATTATATTTTAAATAAAAAACAAGGATATATTACAGCAGTGGAAGATCCAAAAGATAAAACAGTGATGGAGCTTCTTCCTGAATGGGTAATACAAAAAGATCTTGCTCCTGTGGGGAGATTAGACAAAGACACAGAGGGACTTTTACTTTTAACAAATGACGGACAGCTTAATCATAAACTTTTATCTCCAAAAAGCCATGTGGAAAAAGTATATTATGCAGATTTAGAAAAAGATATATCTGAAGAAGATTTGGAAAAATTAAGAAATGGTGTAGATATAGGTGGATATATTACTATGACTGCAAAGGCAGAAAGTCCAGCACCAAAACAAATTCTTCTTACTATAAAAGAGGGAAAGTTTCATCAAGTAAAAAAAATGTTGGAAGCTGTAGGCAATAAAGTTATATATCTGAAAAGAATCTCTTTTGGAAAACTTGAATTGGGAGATATGAAGCTTGGTGAAGTGAGAGAGATAAATTTAGATAATATTATATAAAAAATATAATAGGACTTTTATTTAAGAAAGGAGTATTTGTCTTGGAATTTGATATAATGAACAGGGACAGAAATGAAGTTTCTGTCAGACGCCGTAAAAAGAAAGAAAAAGTTCCCAGAAAGTCTATATTTGAAATTTATAGAAGTGAAAAGACAATGAAGGATTATCTTTTTTATTTGAATGACTTTTTATTGTTTGTATATGATAGTGGAGAACCTATTCAAAATGATGAAATCGTAGAGCTTATGGCTGACATAACAGAATCTGATGTGGAAGATTATCTTTCTCATCTTCTTTATGAAAGAAATTTAAAGAAAACATCTGTAAACAAAATAATTTCTGGTTTAAAATCTCTTTATAATGAATTGGAAAGACATGGAATAAAAAATCCTTTTAAATTTATAAAACTTTTTAAAACAGCAAGAAACTTAGATAATATTCTTAAAGTTTCTTTTGATGATATTAAAAGAATATTATCTGAATACAAAGTGTATGGAGAAAAAGAATATAGAAATACAATCATATTATATACTCTTTTTTATACAGGAATGAGAAGCCAAGAACTTTTAGATTTGAAATATAAAAATATTCTTAAGAGAGATGATGATTATTTTATTAAGCTTGAAAAAACAAAAAGTGGAAAGGAAAAATATAAACCTGTTCATCCTGTTCTCGTAGAGAAACTTAAAGAATATAAAAATTTTATAATGAGCATGTATAATTTTTCAGAAGATGATATGGAAGAGAGATTTGTATTTCCAAGTTTTTTTGATAAAGGCACTCAGCTTACATACAAGGCACTTTATAAAATAATACAGGAAATGGGAAAAACTATAGGTACTGATATCAGTCCACATAATATCAGACATGCCATTGCAACAGAACTTTCAGCAAATGGCGCTGATATTGTAGAAATCAGAGATTTTTTAGGACATGAAAATACTAGAGTAACAGAGGTTTATATAAACGCAAAATCCATCCTTGATAAAAAGATAATTTCAAAAATACCTGATTAAATACATGACTTTTAAAATTAAATTTAATTTATTAGATAATTATGATTTATAAAAAATAATTTAATTTAGAAATAATAATTATTATAAAAATAAAAATAGATATAAGTGTTCTTATACGAACTTTAATTAGTTTATTTT
>DXWL01000053.1 GCA_019416865.1 Fusobacterium sp. | reverse complement strand
AACTATTTTTTCTTAGAGAATTTTATTTTTTACAAATTTGCAACAGCCCCTTTTTAAGAAATTACATTCCTCTTGTAGTGTATTGATTTTCAAGCTCTTTATTATTTTTTATAACTGTATCTATAACAGCAGCTATTCTTTCTTTATCTTGAGGAAGAGTTCCTCCTAAAGGAAGATAGTTTGAAGCATGATTGCTTCTGAATACACAAGGCTCTTTTACATTAATATTTTCTATTATCATTTTTACCTCTCTTAAAAGATCGGCATCAGACATACGAATAAAATTTCCTTTTTTGTATTCTTCATAAAGTTCTGTTCCTTCATAAATTCTCATAGTAAGGATACTGAAAAAATCAGGATTCATTTTTGAAATAATATCTGCTGTTTCAAGAGCATGTTCTTCTGAACCACTTTTTTGTGCCACTCCTGTTATAACAGTTACAGAAATTTTTATTCCGGCAGCTTTTGCTTTAAGTCCTGCTTCAAGCATTTCAGCTTTTGTAACCCCTTTTTTTATAAATTTTAAAACTTTATCGCTTCCGCTTTCAACTCCAAGATATATAAGTTTCAAACCAAGAGAATGAAGTTCCTTCAGTTCTTCTGGAGTTTTTAATCTGATTGATTTAGGAGAAGCATACATTGATATTCTGTCAAGTTTTGGGAATTTTTCATTTAAGTAAATCATTATCTCTCTTAATTTTTCCATAGGAATAATAAGAGCATCTCCGTCAGCAAGAAAAATTCTAATACCATTAATATGCCCATACATTCTTCCAAAGATATCAATCTCTCTTTTTATCTCTTCAAGAGATTTTATTGTAAATTTTTTTCCTTTATACATATTGCAGAAAGTACATTTATTGTGTGAGCATCCTAAAGTTGCTTGAATGATAAGATTCAGTCCTTCAGAAGGTGGACGGTAAAGGGGGTAGTCATATAAATCATCAATATTCATCTGTTCAGCCTCCAAATTATATTTTTAAGTATTATAACATAAAATTCCAGCTTTCTCAAAAGTTATCTGTTTACAGCACTGTAGCAGATTATTTTTCACAGAATTTTAACGAAAATTTTCAAAATAGAAAAAATTTTTATTTCCATAAGAAAAAAATATAAATTTATGGTAAAAATATATGTAATATGATACAATAATAAATTGTTATAGGATAAATTTTTAATTTTTTGTAGTCTTTTATATTATAAGGAGAAAACGAATGAAGATAGGATTTGATCACAACAAGTATCTAGAAGAACAATCTAAATATATCTTAGAGAGAGTTAATAACTTTGACAAGTTATATTTGGAATTTGGAGGAAAACTGCTATATGACCTTCATGCAAAAAGAGTTTTACCGGGATTTGATGAAAATGCAAAAATAAAATTACTACATAAATTAAAAGAGAATGTAGAAGTTGTTATCTGTGTTTATGCTGGAGATATTGAGAGAAATAAAATCAGAGGAGATTTTGGAATCACTTATGATATGGATGTATTCAGACTGATTGATGATTTAAGAAGCTATGAACTTGAAGTAAACAGCGTAGTCATCACAAGATTTGATGATCAACCAGCTACTACTGTATTTATCAATAAGCTTGAAAGAAGAGGAATAAAAGTATACAAACACAGAGCGACAAAAGGTTACCCTACTGATGTTGACACAATAGTAAGTGAAGAGGGATATGGAAGAAATCCATATATAGAAACTAAAAAACCTATCGTGGTAGTTACAGCTCCAGGACCAGGAAGCGGAAAACTTGCTACTTGTCTTAGCCAATTATACCATGAAGACAGAAGAGGAAAAATTGCTGGATATTCAAAATTTGAAACTTTCCCTGTATGGAATGTTCCATTGAAACATCCTTTAAATATCGCTTATGAAGCTGCAACTGTAGACCTTAAAGATGTAAATATGATTGATCCTTTCCACTTGGAAGCCTATGGACAAACAGCTGTAAACTACAACAGAGATATTGAGGCCTTTCCTGTTTTAAAAAGAATAATAGAAAAAATTACAGAAAAAGAATCTATATATAAATCTCCTACAGATATGGGAGTAAATAGAGTAGGTTTTGGAATTGTTGATGATGAAGTTGTAAAAGAAGCTTCTAGACAGGAAATTATAAGAAGATGTTTAAAATCAGCTTGTGAATATAAAAAAGGATATATTGATAAGGAAACTTACCAAAGAGCAAAACTTATTATGGAAGAGATGCAGTTAAAAGAAACTGACAGAAAAGTTCTTGTTGCTGCAAGACAGCGTCTTGAAAAATTAAAAGCTGAAGATCCAAATGAATTTTATTCAGCTGTGGCAATTGAACTTGAAGATGGAACTATGATAACAGGAAAAGGTTCACCTACAATGTGTGCAAGTGCTTCTGCAATTTTAAATGCTGCAAAATATCATGCAGGAATTGCTGATGAAGTTCATCTTATTGCTCCAGAGATTGCTGAGCCTATTATGAATCTTAAATCTGTAAATTTTGGAAGTAAAAATACAACTCTTAACTGTGAAGAAGTTCTTATTGCACTTAGTATTTGTGCAGTAACTGATGAGAGAGCAAAAAGAGCTGTAGATAATCTTGCAAAATTAAAAGGATGTCAGGCACACTCTACATCTATTCTTGGAAAAACAGATGATCAGCTTATGAGAAAACTTGGAATAGAGATTACTTGTGATTCTGTATTCCCAACAGAAAATCTTTACTATAATGATTAATAAATTAATAAAAAATCCCTCAGATACCACTTAAGATATCTGAGGAATTTTTTATTTTAACTTGGTTTAGGTTGTAAAGCTAAATCATTATTGAATTTTTAATTATTAAAGATTGATAGGTTTTCCAACCCATTTAGTTTTTAAGAATAGTCCTATTGCAAGAACTGCTGCAACAACACCTGCAGGATATCCAATGCTTTCAGGAAGTCTTAATCCTTCAGGAGCAACTAAGATATATGTTGTGATAACAGCTGTCATAAATGTTCCTGGAATAGAAGCAATCCAGTGGTTTTTACCTTCTCTTGCAAGATAAGCTGCTCCAGCCCAAAGAGCTATTGTAGCAAGTGCTTGGTTAGACCATGCAAAGTATCTCCAAATAATTGTAAAGTTTATGAAGCATAATGCAACACCAACTACGAATAGAGGAATAGCAACCATAAATCTGTTGATGATAGGTCCTTGTTTATATTTTAAAGCATCAGCTATTGTAAGTCTTGCACTTCTGAATGCTGTATCCCCAGATGTTATAGGACAAGCAACAACTCCAAGAATTGCTAAAGCTCCTCCAACTTTTCCAAGAATTGAGTTAGAAATTGTACTTACTATTACACCAGGTGTTCCTGCTTGAGCAAGTCCTTCAGTTCCACCAAAGAATGACATTGCAGCAGCAGCCCATACAAGAGCGATGATACCTTCAGCAATCATAGCACCGTAGAATACTCTTCTTCCTTCTTTTTCAGTTCTCATACATCTAGCCATTAAAGGTGATTGAGTAGCATGGAATCCAGAAATTGCTCCACAAGCTATTGTAACGAAAAGATAAGGGAATACAGAAGTTCCTTTTGGATGCATATTAACAAAAGCTATTTCAGGTACATCATATCCTAATACAACTATACCAACACCAATTCCAACTCCCATTATAATCAGACAAGCACCAAATAGAGGATAAATTTTTCCGATTAATTTATCTACAGGAAGAACTGTTGCTGCCATGTAGTATAATATGATTACTCCAACCCACATAAGAGATGGCTTACCAGTAAGGTTAGCTAGAATATCAGCAGGTCCTGTTACGAATACAACTCCAACAAGAACAAGAAGAACAACTGAGAAAACTCTCATTACTTTCTTAGCTTTTTCTCCTAAATAGTATCCAACTATCTCTGCTATTGTAGCTCCATCATGTCTTACTGATAACATTCCTGAAAGAAAGTCGTGTGTAGCTCCGGCAAATATACAACCAAATACAATCCATAAAAATGCAACTGGCCCCCATAAAGCTCCGGCAATTGCTCCAAATATAGGTCCTAATCCAGCAATATTTAAAAATTGAATAAGAAAAGCTTTTTTCCAGTCAATTTCAACATAGTCAACACCATCAGCTAAACGAACTGCAGGAGTTTCTCTGTTTTCATCAATACCGAAAACTTTTTCTACAAATTTTCCGTAAGTAAAGTAACCTACAACTAAAGCTATTAAAGAAATAATAAAGCTCATCATAATAAAACAACCTCCATTTAAAATAATTTTTTTAGTTTGTGTAACTCCCCACGTAAATATTATACTTTTTTAGTTTGATAAATGTAATGAATGTTCTTTAAAAGGTAGATTTTCACACTTAAAAAGCATTAGAGTGTCCTGAGATGCACATTACTATTTTTTATTTATCCTGTTTTATGATATAATACCTTTAGAAATTGGGGGGAGGTTGAAAATGCTTTATTTGATGAGTCATCTTTTAAATAACTTAGGGTATATTATTGTCATCGCATTTTTCTTTTCAAAATTTGAAAGTGCCAAAAATATTTTTACTAGAGAGAGATACAGCAGAAGAGATATAATTATACTATCTGTATTTTTTTCGGGACTTGCAATCATAGGTACATATGTTGGAGTGGATTATAAAGGTTCGATTGCCAATACTCGTAATATAGGTGTTATTGTAGGTGGAATACTTGCAGGACCTTATGTAGGAATAATTTCAGGAATTATTGCAGGAATACATAGGCTGTCTATAGAAACAGGACAGCTCACAACAGTTCCGTGTTCAATAGCAACGATTCTTGGTGGGTATCTTTCAGCATATCTTCATAAAAAAGCCAATGGAAAAAATAGGTATATGTATGGTTTTATAGGTGGATTTATTGTAGAAAATATAAGTATGCTCCTTATTATAATAATGAATGCAGATAAGGAATTAGCTTGGGAAATTGTAAGAAATATTTATTTTCCTATGATTCTTGCAAATGCTGTAGGGGTATCTGTGGTGATATTAATTATAGAGGGAATCATAGAGGAGAAGGAAATAATAGCAGGAACACAGGCAAAATTAGCTCTTGAGATTGCAAATAAAACACTTCCGTACTTTAGAAAGGGAGAATCTCTTAATGAAGTATGTAAAATTATTTTAGAGTATTTAGAAGCAAAAGTTGTAGTACTTACAAATGATAAGAATGTAATTGCAAGTTATGCTGAATCTAAAATTTATGAGATAAAACATACAGAAATAAGGAGTGATTCGACAAAAAGGGTACTGCAGACAGGAGAGGTATTGGTTGCTAATAAAAATACAGATAATATCGATTTTAAATGTATTTCCGGAAAAATAAAATCTTGTATTATAGCACCTCTTTTTCAAGGGGAAAAGATAACTGGTACACTTAAAATATATTTTGATAAAAATGGTTTTATAACAGCAAGAAAAAAATTTCTTATTATAGGATTATCCCAGCTTATAGCCACACAGCTTGAATTGAGTAAGGTAGAAAATCTTAAGGCTATGGCAAGAGATGCAGAACTTAAAGTTCTCCAAGCTCAAATAAATCCTCATTTTCTTTTTAATGCTCTTAATACAACAGCATTCTTTGTAAGAACTGATTCTGCAAAAGCCAGAGAGGTAATTATAGATCTTTCTACATATTTAAGATTTAATTTGGAAAATTTCTCAAAACTTGTTCCTCTTTCTTTAGAACTTGAACAGGTAAAAGCTTATATTAATATAGAAAAATCAAGATTCAATAGAATAAACAGCCATTATGAAATAGAAGAGGGAATAGAAAATATAAAAGTTCCCAGCCTTGTAATACAGCCTTTGGTAGAAAACAGTATAAAACATGGACTTTTAAAATCAAGGAATGAAGGTAATGTATATATTAAAGTGAAAAAAACGGAAACAGGCTGTAATATAGTAGTAGAAGATGATGGAGTAGGAATAGAACAAAAGATTATAGATGAACTTGATATTCCTGAAATTGAAAAAAGTGTAGGTCTTAAAAATGTTCATAACAGAATAAAACTTCTGTATGGAACAGGACTTCACATTACAAGATTGGAAAAAGGCACAAGAATATCTTTTAATATAGGATAGGGAGGAGTTTTGATGATAAGATGTGTGATTGTAGAAGATGAATTTCCTGCAAGAGAGGAGCTGAAATATTTCATTAATAATTTTGATGGTGTAGAACTGGAAAAAGAGTTTGATAATCCAGTAGATGCTCTTAAATATCTTCAAGGAAATAAAACAGATGTAGTATTTCTTGATATAAATATGCCTGAACTTGATGGAATGAGTCTGGGAAAAATTATTTCAAAAATGGATGAAGATATAAAAATAGTTTTTATTACAGCATATCGTGACTATGCTGCAGATGCTTTTGAAATAAAAGCCTTTGACTATATTTTAAAACCCTATTCAGACGAGAGAATAAGGGAGGTATTGGAAAATATTACTAAGGAAAAGGAGAGCGAAAGTTCAAAAGATATAAACAGCAGAATTAATAAAATCACAGGAATGCTTGATAATAAAATTTTTGTAATCTCTCTTGATGATATATATTACATTGAAGTAAATGAAAAAGACAGTCTTATCTATACAAAAGATGCTGTTTATACTTCAAAGGTTAAAATATCAAAGTTAGAGGAAATTCTTCCAAAAGAAAAATTTTATAGAACTCATCGTTCATATATAGTAAATCTTGATAAAATTGTTGAAGTTGAACCTTGGTTTAACAGTACATATGTTTTAAAAATTGCAGATTTAAAATTTAAAGTTCCTGTGAGCAGAAATAAGGTAAAGGAATTTAAGGAGCTTTTAATAATAAAATAATATTTAATATAATAAAATGGGCTGTTATCTTTTAGAAATTTGCAACAGCCCAATTTTAATATTATTTTAAAATTTTAAATGTAAAATATAGAATGGATTTTCTTTGTTTATTTTTTTAGAAGTTCTCCTTGATAAATTCTAGGTGTTCTTACTCCAGGTTTAATTTCTCCGTTTATAGAGTAAATTTTATTCTTTACAATGACAAGACCTTCTCCACAAGGAGCGTTGAAAGGTATCTCTCCTATTGATTTCCAGCTGTTTGTTTCAGCATTATAGATAAGAATATTTCTGTTCCATCTGAATTCATCAGGATCTGCTCCAAAGTATGAAGCCTTAAACTTTAAAAGCTCTTGTCCTCTTAAAGTTCCAAGTTTTTTAACGGCATCATCATAAATTTCTTTATTAAATCCACCTATAACAAGCATCTCCTTTTCATTAAGTTTGACGGAAGCAGCTCCAAGAAGAGATATCTCTTTTCTTTCTATTTTTACAGATGCTGTTTCTTCCCATTTTTCTGTTTTAAAGTTATATTTATAACCATCAGTATAGGCTGTTGTATCTCCGCCACTGAAAATATAAAGAGAATCATTAAGTACTTGAGCTACACTTTGTGTTCTTCCTTTTCCTGCAGGAATAGATGGAAGCTCTTTTATAGTTTTTTCTGTAAGATTATACTCATATATTTTATTTGAAGGAATACCATTTTGTTTTCCTCCAAGAATATAAAGTTTTTTGTTATGTTCAACGGCAGTTCCGCTTTGGAAAGTAAAAGGAAGTTCTCCAATTTTTTCATATTTTAGTTTTTTATTTTCATCAAGTGTTAAATATAAAATATCATCATCTGCTTGTTGATTTGAACTTCCTCCTATGTAGTAAATTCCTTTTTCAGCAGTAACAGAAGCTCCGTATCCTATTTCAACAGGAAGATTTATGTGTTCAATAATTTTATTTCCCTCTTTTGTATCAATAACCCATAAGTCAGAATACATTTGTTTTGCTCCACCTTCAAGTACAGATTTATAAGGAAAATTTGCTCCTCCTCCTGTTACAATATATCTTTCTTCAAGAAGTCCATACAGAACTCCAGCAGTTCCAATATTTTTTTCGTATCCTTTTTGAACAGGAAGAGTTCCTGCATATTCCCATGCTGTTTTTATATCTGCTTGGGGTTTTCTTGCACTGTTTGAACTGCATCCTGCAAGAGCAGCTAAAATAACAATACCAAATAAAAATTTTTTCATTCTATTTTCCTTCTTTCTTTTTAGAAAATTAAATAAAAGGGGCTGTTGCAAATTTGTAAAAAATAAAATTCTCTAAGAAAAAATAGTTT
>DXWL01000052.1 GCA_019416865.1 Fusobacterium sp. | reverse complement strand
TTATTAAATACAGAAGAAGAAAACTCGTTATAACTGAAGGTATACTTCCTTTTTTAAGAGATTGAAATTATAAAATAAATTATTTTATAATATCCTTATAGGGTATACCTGTTATGGTGATATTCCATCAATCTATAGTATAAAATTCATTATGATACAGGCTTTCACTTTAGTGGAAGCTTATTTCATGTTTATAAGGAGTAACGAACCTTATAAACAGAAGAATATAGATATTTTTTCTAAATACATAAAAAAAGACAAGGTGTTGATTTGGCGTTCCTTGTCTTTTTCATTTGTCATTTTTTCATTCTTTGAAAAAACTATTGTTAATATTGATAATTGTAATATTTTTACTTTTATCTAAAAAAGTATATTAATTCTTAGTTAATATTACTCTTTTATGTGGGGTAAAGCTATTGGCGTGGCTGAACCCTGCTTTTTAATTTTTCTTTTCTATCTCTCTTATAGTTGCAAGAAGAAGAGCTATATCGTTTCCTGTAACTCCACTTATTCTACTTGCCTCACCTATTGAAAGAGGTTTTACATCACAAAGTCCTGCTTTTGCAATATTTGATATACCTTTTACAGATGTAAAATCAAAATCTTTTGGTATCATTATTCCCTCAAGTTTTTTAAATTTTTCTATCTGTTCATTTTCTCTTTTTATAAATATATCGTATTTTGTGATAGTTTCTATCTGACTTGTTACAAACTTAGGATAAGAAGAAATATCTATTCCAAGCTCTTTAGCTAAGTTTTCATAAGTTATCTCTTTAAATTTAAGCACTTCATTGGCTGTTGTACCTTTTACAAGTCTTTGTTCACAACCATATTTTTCAAGGATTTCATTGGCTGTTCTCATAGGAACTTTAAACTCTTTTAAAACTTCAACCTCTTTTTCAACATTTCTCTTTGCTTCTTTCAGATATTCTATCTTTTCAGGAGAGATAATTCCTATCTCTTCTGCCTTGTCTAAAAGCCTCATAAAGCCATTGTCAAATCTAAGGGTAAGTCTGTATTCAGAACGAGAAGGAAGAGCTCTGTAAGGCTCTGGTGTTCTTTTGTGAATAATATCGTCAATCATTACACCAATATATCCCTCACTTCTATCTATTATCACTGGCTCTTTTCCAAGAGTTTTTCTGGCTGCGTTTACCCCTGCAATAAATCCTTGAGAAGCTGCTTCTTCATAACCTGAAGTACCGTTTATCTGTCCTCCCATAAACAGCCCTTGAACTATTTTACTTTCAAGACTTGGGTATAACTGATAAGCTGGAGCATAATCATATTCCACAGCATAACCATATCTTACAATTTTGGCATTTTCAAGTCCTGCAATTGTTTTAAGCATTGCATCTTGAACAAAAGGCGGCATAGCTGTTGTCAGCCCGTTTATATATAGCTCATTTGACTGTCTTGATTCCAACTCAAGAAAAATTTGGTGATTTGTTTTATCTGGGAAGTTAAGCACCTTTCTGTCAAGAGAAGGACAGTGTCTAGGCCCGTGTGTTTCTATTATTCCTGAAACAATAGGGGAATATTTTAAAAGATCTTTAACAACCTTTATTGTTTCCTCTGTTGTATGAGTAAGCCAAGTAGGAACTACACTGTTTTCCTCTTTCTCAGTGAATATTGAAAAATATCTTGGGTGTTTCTCTCCATGAAGTTCTTCTGTTTTAGAAAAATCTACTGTTCTCATATCAACTCTTGGAGGTGTAGCTGTTTGATATCTTTCAATATGAATACCATGAGCTCTTAAACTGTCTGAAAGTTTTTCAGCAGAGTTTTCTCCCTGTCTTCCAGCTGTATATTTTACATCTCCTATAACTATTCTTCCTTTAAGGAAAGTTCCTGTTGTAAGAACAACAGCAGAAGCCTTTATCTCTATTCCAAGTGCTGTTTTTACACCTGTTATAACATTCTTATCATCAGTAATAATTTCTTCAACACAGTCTTGAAGAATATCAAGATTTTCTGTTCTTTCAAGAAGTTCTTTCATCTTTGTTCTGTAAAGATATTTATCAGCTTGTCCTCTTGTTATTCTGGCAGCAGGACCTTTGCTTGTATTAAGATCTTTTAGTTGAAGGTTGTATCTGTCTGTATGAGCTCCCATCTCTCCCCCAAGAATATCCATCTCTGCCACAAGATTACTCTTTCCCGGACCTCCTATTGATGGGTTACATGACATCATAGCAATAGAATCAAGGGACATTGTAATAAGAAGAGTTTTTCTTCCAAGTCTTGCTGATGCAAGAGAAGCTTCACAACCTCCGTGTCCCCCTCCAACAACAACTACATCATATATATAGTTCATTTTTTCTCCTTATATTAAAAAAAATTAAATTGAATAAAATATAAATTATTATTGTGCATATACATATGTTATTCAAAATGCACTGAAATAATTTATTTTTGTATATAAGCATTTCATAAGATATTATTTTCTCTATAAAATAAATAAAAAATAAAATTCCCATGCTCAGAGAATTTTATTTTTTTATTTTTATCTATTTTCCTACACAGAAATTACTGAAAATATGATCTAAAAGATCTTCATTTGAAATTTCACCTGTTACCTCTGAAAGAGAATCAAGTGCTTCATTTAAGTCAACAGCTATAAGATCCATAGGATATCCCATATCTATTGTTTCAAGTATATTTTCAACTGATTTTTTTGTTTTCTCAAGTGCTGATTTATGTCTTACATTTGTAATAACAAGCTTTTCAGAGCTGTCCTCCACCTGTCCTGATACTACATATTCATAAATCTCATCTTCAAGATCTTCTATTCCTATCTTTTCAAGAGCAGATATCTCTATCCATTTCTTAACCTTAGTTAGTTCTTCGATATTAATTTTTCTCTCAATATCTATTTTGTTAAGAATACCTATTACCTTATCGCTCTCTATTCTGTTGTAAATTTCCATATCTTCAGGATCCAGTTCTCTTGAAGCATCAAGAACAAAAAGCACAAGATCGGCATTTTTAATAAGGGATTTAGATTTTTCTACTCCGATATTTTCAACCTCGTCCTCTGTTTCTCTGATTCCTGCTGTATCTATCATAACAAGAGGGATACCTTTTATATTTACTATCTCCTCTATTGTATCTCTTGTAGTTCCTGCAATTCTTGTAACGATTGCTCTTTCCTCTCTAAGAACAGAGTTTAAAAGGCTTGACTTACCAACATTAGGTTTTCCTACTATGGCTGTTTTAACTCCCTCTTTTATCATCTTTCCTTTGTCGTAAGATGCTATAAGTTTTGTTGTTTCAGCTATAACAGTTTCAAGGTTTCCTCTTAAGTTTGCTGGAAGAGGCTCATCAATACCTTCTTCAGGATAATCAAGAACAACATTTACATGGGCAGCAACATCAAGAAGAAGTTTTTTAAGAATACCTATCTGTTCTTTCAAATCTCCTCTTAATTGATTAAGAGAAAGAGTTATACTCTTTTCTGTTTTCCCATGTATTATATCTATAACTGATTCTGCCTGAGTTAAATCAAGTCTTCCATTTAGGAAGGCTCTTCTTGTAAATTCTCCAGGCTCTGCAAGTTTTGCACCTTTTTTTAGTACAAGCTCAAGTACTTTTTCTGTAATAATATATCCACCATGACAATTAATCTCAACTATGTCCTCTCTTGTATATGTACGAGGCCCTTTCATAACAGATACTAAAACTTCATCTATAAGTTTTTCTCCGTCATAAATATGACCATAAGTTATTGTATAACTTTTAAGTTCAGACACATCTCTTCTAGATTTTGGTTTAAATATTTCACATAGTATAGGAAGAGCTTCTTTTCCTGAAAGTCTTACTATACCTATTCCTCCCTCTCCTCTAGGAGTTGATATGGCGGCGATTGTATTAAACATCATACATCACCTCATCTTATTTTTTATTATTGATTATATAACTATCTGCTTTTTCTTTTAATAACAATATATCTTTTTGGATCTCTTCCTTCACTGAAAGTATCTAGTTCAGGATATTTGTTGATAATCTCATGGATTATCTTTCTCTCTCTTGGCGGCATTGGATTAAGTCTTACCACTCTTTTTGTTTTTATAGCCTTCATAGCCATTTTATTTGCAAGTTCTACAAGTGTATCAGTTCTCTTTTCTTTGAATCCTTCTACATCAATGTCTACTCTTGCATCTTTAATAAGAGAGTTTAATAGATATTCAAAACTATTTAAAGTTTTTCCTTTTTTACCAATTATTATTCCCTTATCTTCACCAGAAAGGTTTATAATATAGTTTTTTCCGTCCATTCTTACAAATTCAGCTTCAAGGTTTAATCCCATGTTGCTTAAAAGTTCTTTGGTTTTATCAATTATCTCTGCTACTTTTTCAGGATCAGCAGGGATATCTTTTTTCTCTTTTACAATCTCTTGTTTTACTGGTTCTTTTGTTTCTTTTTTCTCTTTGTGTACTTTTACCTCTTTTGCAGGTTCTTTTACAGTTTTTTCTTGTTTTTTCTCTCTTTCTGCTGCTGCTTTTTCAGCTCTCTCTTTTCTTAAATCTCTTGCGATGAATTTAGGTTTTTCAACCTCTGTTTCTTTTTTCTCTTCAGTATACTCTATCTCATAGACACCTTCTTTGGCGAAAAATCCAAAGAATGATCTGCTTTTTACTTTTTCTTTTACATTCAAAATTTGGTCAGCTTCAACGCCAAGAACTCTTACAGCTCTTTTCTTAGCCTCATCTGCTGACATAGCTTTTACTTCTATGATATCTGTTGTCATAAAAATCTACTCTCCTCTGTTCATTACAAAATACTGCTGGATAACTCCTGCAAGTGATGATGTCAGCCAATAAAGCTGTAATCCTCCCGGCATTTTGTAAGAAATAAATATCATCATAATAGGGAACATATACATCATGTTCTTCATTTGAGGGTTGTTGTTTGTACCCATAAGTTTTTGTTGAATAAATGCCACTGCTCCGTTAAGTACAGGGAAAATAAAGTATGGGTCTGGTGTTGCAAGTGAAAGCCATAGGAAAGTTTCATCAGGAACTACTCCCTCTTTTCTAAGTACACCGAAAAGTGCCCATAATATAGGAAGCTGTACAAGAAGAGGAAGACATCCTCCAGCAGGGTTTACATTATGCTCTTTGTAAAGTTCCATTGTTTTCTGGTTAAGCATTTGTTTGTCATTTCCATATTTATCTTTTAGAGCATCTATTTTAGGCTGAAGATTTTTCATCTCTTTCATAGATTTATCTTGTTTTAGTGTTAAAGGAAGTAAAACTATCTTAATTAAAATAGTAAGGATTATTATTGATAATCCAAAGTTTCCTGTCATTCCATAAATAGCCATTAATACCTTTTCAAAAATATCGTATAAAAAACTCATTCTCTCTCTTTTCTCTCCTCTTCAGTTATTTTTTTGTTTGTTTTTTTAGGTGGAACGGGATCGTACCCTCCTTTATTATAGGGATGGCACTTTAATATTCTTTTCACGCCCAGATAAACACCCTTTATTATACCATGAATTTCTATTGCTTCATAGGTATATGCTGAACAAGTAGGATAAAATCTGCAATTTTTTCCTAAAAAGGGGGATATACAGACCTGATAAAATTTTATTAATAATAAAATAATTTTTTTCAAAGCCAATTTAATAATTCTAACGCATAAGACCGGACTTTTTAAGAACCTTTTTAATATCATTTTCAATCTCCTGATATTTTAATTCTTTAAATTTTTCTCCTGCATTCTTCTTACCAACAAAAATAAGATCATATCCTATTTTAATATTTTCTTCATTACATCTGTAACACTCTCTCATGAGTCTTTTTATTCTGTTTCTGCAAACAGCATTTCCTATTTTTTTACTAGCCACAAATCCGCATCTGTTATATTCCAAATTATTCTTCGCAAAAAAAATAAGAGCGTAGTAACCATAAGATTTTTTTCCAAAATTATATACTTTTTGAAATTCACTATTTTTTACTAATTTTTCCATTACTCTTCCTCTTATTTCTCTATTTTTCAAAAAACCCGGTGAGTTATAACACCGGGTTTTATGCTGATAATTTTTTTCTTCCTCTTGCTCTTCTTCTTTTTAATACTTGTCTTCCACCTTTAGTTTTCATTCTAGCTCTGAAACCGTGGTCTTTTTTATATTTTCTAGTATTTGGTTGGTATGTTCCTATTGCTTTTGCCATATCTTAATTTTCACCTCCTAAAATATTCTACATTACAGATAAATATTTTAGAAGATTATTCGCATTTTGTCAAGTATATATTATTATATTCTCAAAAAAAAATCAAAAAAAATAAAAACAACCACAAGGGTTTTCTCGTAGTTGTTTAATGTTTTTTTGTATATTGTTTAATGTATAGAGCGAGATAAAAGATTTTTTGCAGAAAGAGATTGAAAAATAAAAACTTTTAGAAAAAAAATATTAATGAGCATATACATAAGTAAACTCCTTGATTTTATTGATATACTTTTTTTGAAAATGAAAAAAACATTGAAAAATATAAATTTATAAAAACAAAAAAATATTATTATCCATATACACATTGAAAACCTGTGATTTTTATAAGGAAATTGAGATAGAAAAAAATCTGCCCCTTGAAAATAAAAGATTTATAGGGTATCATAATTATTAATGAGCATATACATATACATAACTTTTATTTTTTCATTGAAAACACAAGAAAAAAATTTAAAAGAATTTTCTCAGGTGAAAAATATCTCTGAATTTTCAAGAGTTTTCCATATTGAGTCATTTATTATTGACAATAAGCATAAAAACAAAACTTGATTTCCTTTGAAAAATAAGGAATTACAAAAAGAGAAAAATATAAATATACAGTGAAAAAATATAAAATTTACAGAGATTTTACATTGAAAAATAAGGATTTAAATATAAAAAGAATAACAGATATATTAAATTATTATTGACCATATACACTTATATATACCCAAAAAATAGAAACTATTTTTTCTTAGAGAATTTTATTTCTATTAAAAAATAACTTGTATTTAATTGGATTTCACATTATAATATATTTCCAAGATTATTATTGAGTATATACATATAGAAATTTTAAAGGGAGAATGCCATGAGTGAAGATAATAAAGATAAAAACCACATATTGGAAAGTTTTAATATAATCTCTTCAGGTTCGCTGAGCGAAGATATTCAAAAGATGGATATGAAGATGAGCAGCCTTCCTGATATAGAAGTTCGGGAAGTTGTGATTAAAGAAACAGGAAACTTTCTTAATCTGCCGGGAAATATTATAAATATTCCTATTGAAATGATAGTTTTTCCTTTTTTCACACCTCAAAAGCAGAATAAGAGAATAAACTTTCAATACTCTTTTGAAGATTTGGGAGTTACAATGTATTGTACTCTTGTTGCAAAAGATAATAATGATAAGGTTTATCAGCCCTCTATTTTTGAAGAGAAGATATATAACTACCTGATTTCAATGTATGAGGCTAAAAAAGAAGCTGATGTTGATGAGGAAGATGAGTATATAGAGTTTGAAATTTCTGATTTTATAGTAAATTTCCTTGGAAATAAAATGAACAGAGCTTATTACACAAAGGTGGAACAGGCACTTAAAAACCTTAAAAGTACAGAATATCAGTTTATTGTTTCCAACCATACAAAATTTGGAAAATATAAATTTGAAGATGAGGAGTTTAAGCTTCTTACATATCAAAAACTGAAAAAAGGAAAAAAAGTATATTACAGAGCTATTCTTAATAAAAACATCAGAAAAAAAATCAAAGATAAGAGATATATAAAATATAATTCAAGAGCTTTAATGGAAATTCTTACAAAGGATCCTATTGCAGGAAGAATATATAAGTATATCAGCAAGATAAGATTTGAAACTTTTGAGGGAAGAATAAATCTTCGTACTTTAGCAGCTATAATTCCTCTTAAGATGGAACAGGAAACAGAAAGACCAAATAAAAACGGAGAGATGAAAACATATATTTTAAGCCGTGCAAAGCAGGTGCTTAAGAGAGTGTTAAAAGCTTATGAAGTTCTTCAGGAATTGGGGTATATAAAAACTTTCTCCTATGATGAGGACAAAAAAGAGAATACTTATTATATAAATTATGTCTTTAATCCAGAAAAAGATGGAGAGTGTCATGTATCCAGCTATCTTGAAAATAAGAGCAAGTCAGTTGAGAGTAAAACTTCAAAATCTGCTAAATCTAAAAAAGGTTATGAAGAAGCAATTATTGATACAGATCCAGATATAGATTATTATGATATTGAAGAAGCTGAAATAGTGTCAGAAGAGCCTTCTAAACCACTTTCAGAAAATAAAGATACAGAGAGCAGAACAAAGGTAGTGAGAAAATCTTTGAGCAGAACGAAGAAAGTGGAAACTTATGAGGACCTTCCAGACACAGTTGTAACACTTATTCATAAAGCAAAAAGAAATATCTATATATCAAGAGCATGGGACAGAAGAACAGATACTAAGATAAGAAAGATTTTTAATGAAGATGGAGAGGATTTAGCTTGTGAAGTATTAAAGATAATATACAAGAACCTTAACAAAAACATTAAAACTACATTGGTGCAATATATAAACGGAGTTCTTAAAAATATTTATAAATCTGAAACTCCAAAACAAAACTTAACTCTGTTTGGAGGAAATGAAGTTAAAGAAAAAACAATCATCAGTAAAAAGAAAATCAAACAGGCAAGAAAGGGAATAAAAACTAAACCTCTTACAAATGCAATGAAAGATTTAAAAGATGAGGTGGGAATCCCAAGAGATGTTCTTATTGAATTTGAAAAACTTGATGATTATGAAAAATTAAAAGTTGAGGAAAAGGCTCTTAAACTTTGCTCTGAAGAGGCAAAAGTTTCTGAAAACTTCCTGCTTACTATGAAAGAAAAATCTAAAGTATTATATTTAAATACTATAAAGAAATATATTGAAAGAGCTTTAGATGAGATAAAAGTTAAATAAATATAGAATTATAGAGAGCTGTTGTATTTTTTAAAATTTTACAACAGCTCTTTTTGTTTATAATTTTTAATCAAATTACTTCCTATTATATATGCTATTTTGATGAGGGTTTTTTGAGAAATTAGTGGTAAATATTTTTATGAGGCACTATATATAGTAAAATGACCATGAAGATAGTTTTTGAGGGATTGTCAAATATAAAGATTATTTTTTGATTCAAAAAAAATTTATTTTCATAAATAAGTTAAAATAAAAAAATTTTTTATGATGATTTTTATTGAAAATAAAAGGAAAATTAAATATTTAAGAAAAAATTTTAAAAAAAATTAAAAAAAGTAGTTGACGAAATGTGAAACATATGGTATTATAAATCTTGTCTACGGGACAGATAAACAACGTAGATAAAACAAAGGACATTAACAACAGAATAGAGAATATTAAGACAAAAGCAAGCAAACCTTAA
>DXWL01000051.1 GCA_019416865.1 Fusobacterium sp. | reverse complement strand
ATAAATATTTAAGATGGTAAATATTTATAATATAAATAAAAATAAATCTTTATTAACTTATTAAAACTTTTGTTTAAAAGTTAATAAAGTTATATTTAAATTATTTAATTTAAGGATTTTATATTTTATTTAAAAGCTGGAGGGATAATATGGGAAAAAATTATATTGAAAGTTCTTTGAAAAGATTTCTTAAAAGAAAAGTAAAAATCACATTGGGGGTTGTGGTTACTTTTTTAATTACAGGAATGGTTTCATTGGGAGCTGAAACAGAGATAAAACAAGAAAACAATAAAAATCATTGGGAATGGAATCAAGTTGATGAAGCTGAAAAATATTTAATTTCAACTAAAGATAAGTTTGAAGGAAATTTATCAGGAAACTATATAAAAATAGAAGATAATGGAAGCAAAATTTCTTATGATATAATTAATACTTTATTTGATAGAGATAATATAGATAGAAATTTTACTTCTACTTCAATAACTTTTGAAAAAGAAAAAATTTCTGATGAAACATTAAAAAATATAGATTCTACTTTAAAAATTTTAGATACTAACTTCAATCAAAAGTTTAGTGATAACGAAGTTAAAAATATCGGAATAATAAATAATATTGATAATACAGGATATAACGAAGGAATAAATCTTATCGGACAAGAAAATGTTACAGTTACAAAAGGATTAATTGAAAGTGGAAATGTTACTGTTGAAAAAGGAAAAATAGGAATAAATATAGGAACAATCAATAATACTCAAAATGGTACAGGCTCTACTTTATATAACTATGGAATTATAAAAGGTGGACAAACAGGAGAAAATGTATATAACTATGGTTTTTTAAGTCAACCAGCTAGTAGTCTAGCACAAGATATTACTAAAGTTGGATACAATTATGGAATGATAGCTTCAACTCAAAATGGGCAAATGATTACTTCAAAATCTGGAAAATCATATAACTATGGTATTATTTTAAGTGGAAGTCTTGGTGGACCTAATGATTTTGGACAATATAGCAGAGCATCAAATACTTATATCGAGAATAATGGAATTATAGATGGAGTAAGAGGACAAGGAATTTTTAATTATAACAGTAACAAAAATATAAATTCTAGTATTGTGAATAAAGGAACTATTTTTGCTACATTGATAGGACAAAAAATATCTGGAGAAAGAGATAATATTTCATATAACTATGGAATTATATCAACTGTTGCAAAAGGAAATGTTAAAAATGCAGTTGGGCAAGAAATAACAGGAAAAGGAGAAAATAATAAGGCTTATAACTTTGGAAAAATAATAGGAGATAATGGTCAAAAAATATCTACAGAAGCTGGATATAAAGGAAATTCAATTTATAACTATGGAACAATAGAAACTACATCAAAAGGACAATATGTAGCAGGAACTGAAAACAGTGGAAATTTTTCTGAAGGTAAAGCATATAACTATGGAACTATTAATGCAGGAAGCGGAATAGGACAATATCTTGAAAAATCAGGAGAGATATATAACTTTGGTATAATTAAAAATGATGGAACAGATTATGCTGTAAAAGTTGAAAACGGAGAAAAAGATAAATTCAAGGCAGAAAACTATGGAGTTATAGATTTATCTTCTCAAGATAATGGAAAAGCATTTAGTGGAGATGTTATAAACAGAGGATTTGCAATCACTAAAAATGGAACTGTTGACAATGCTTGGACAGGAGAAAATAAAAATCTAGGTGTTGTATTAGATGAAAATTTAACCCTTGCTCAAGGAAGCACAGAAGCAAATGGAATAAATAAAAATGTAATTGATTTATCTGGAAAAACAAATATAGTACTTAAAGATGACAGCATTTCTGTTGAAAATAAACCATTAGAAAATACAGATGGAAAAACAACTGTATTTATGAAAAACCAAAATGCTCAGCTTACAGGAGAAAAATATAATAATAAAAATATATTGGCTGTAGTTGATGACAGCAGCTGGGATTCTTCCAAAGCAATTATCCAAGCAAAAGACAGTTCAACTCTTGATTTAACAAATACTGTTGTTACAGGATATTTTGCAGGAACTAAAGGCGGAACAGTTCTTTCAACAAATTCTGACTTAACTCTTGTAGGAGATACTGTAATAAGTGCAATTAAAGGTGAAAAAGTAACAGAAAATGTTTATGCTCTTTCTCTAGAAAAAGGAGAAAATGGAAAATCTCCTATGCTTACTTTTGTTGGAAATGCACAAATTAATGGAAAAATTAACGGTAAAGAGGGAGGAATATCAAATGTTGCCTCTCATAAATTTGAAACTACTGGTGGAGAAATAGGAAAACTTCAATTCCGTAATGCAAATAAAGAAATGCTTAATGCTGCAGGAATTAAAGCTGAAGAAAATTATACTGATGTAACTATTGGCAGTGGAACAGAGGAACTTGTTATAGATAGTCTTGAACTTTCTTTCAGAGGAACTGCAAAAGATAAAGTAAATAAAATCGTTCTTGGAGAAAATGTAAAAGTAACAGGAAATATTGACGGAACTAATTCTAAATATCATAAAGATGATGAAAATATAACAGGTCTTGGTGCAGATAATAAAATTGATTTAACTGTTAATAATATTTCAAATATTACAGGAAATATCACTCTTGGAGAATGTGATGATATTATCACTGTAAATAATAATGGTGAATATACAAAAGTTATTGATGGAAATCTTGGAACTGACACTTTAAATGTAAATGGAAATACAAAAAAAGCTGTATCTGAAAATATTTTCGATTATAAAGTAAACAGCATTGAAAATATTAATCTTAACGGAGATTGGCGTATTGGAAAAAATGCAGAAGTTACTTTTAAAAATAATAGCGGAAGTTCTAAAGCTGTAAATACAAATTCTGTAAATCTTAATGTAAGTGGAAAACTTACTGCTGAAATGAATAATAACAAAGGAAACGGAGATTTTACAACTTCTCTTGATAAAATCACTTCTGGAAATGATATGACTGTTACTGCAAAAGGTGGAATAAAATATGAAATGGGAGAAGATTTTGCAATAAACAGCAGTTCATTTACAACAAATTCTAAATTTACATTAGGACAATATGAAGTTGAAAAAGATGAAACAACAAAAGATATTGTAAAAGAAGATACAAAACTTTCTGCTTCAGGAATATTTGAAGTAAGTCAAAATAAAGATAACTCTGTAACTCTTAGAGTAAAATCAGCTGATGAACTTGGAATAGGAAGCTATGCCCCTGTTTATGAAGCTATACTTGCAGGAGTTGGAAGCAAACAAGAGTTAACAGACAAATTAAATAATATTGAAACTTCTGAAGGAGTTGCAAAACTTGTAAAAGGTACAACAGAAGCAGCTAAAGCATACTATACTGCAGGAAATGTGGTTACTAAAAATATCGTTGATACATATTTAAGCAGTGTAACTGAATTTAAAGACAAAGCTGATAAAGGTGAATGGATTGCCTACAGTAAATATATAAACTCTGATACTGAATTTGACGGAGGAAGCGAAGTCAAAGGATATGACGGAGATATTAAAGGTACTGTTGGTATGATTGAATATGGAATGACAGACAGCACATCTTACGGAGCTGTATTTGGAAAAGGAGATACAAAAGTAGATATCAATGATGGCGGAGAGCTTTCAGGAGATAACTACTACGGAGGATTATATTTCAAACACAGAACAGCAGAAGGTATTGATGTTTTAGGAAGCTTTGGAATTGTTAAGAGTGATTTAGATTCTAAACTTAAAAACAGTTTTGAAGTTCCAGAAATTGGAACAGCAGACGCACTTGTAGATGGAACAGCAGATTCTAAGGCTGTATCAGCAGTGTTAAAAGCTAAAAAAGATTATTATGTTGCTGAAGGTTTAAAAGTTCAGCCTGTTGTTGGAGCAGCTCTTACTCTTATAACTCAAGAAGAAGCAGAAAATAAAAAAATGGGACTTACTATATCTCAGCAAGATGTAGATGTATATGAACTTATTACAGGAGTAAATGTAATAAAAGAATTTGCTCTTGAAAGCGGAAAACTTGAAGTAGGAGCAGGTGTTGAATATTCTTGGGCTAATTCAAACCAAGATCGTGATGCTAAATATATGCTGAACGGAAGAGAATTAACTCTTGAAGATTCTGAAATAGCTTCATCAAGAGGAAAAGCACAATTTGGAGCAGAATATATCCATGAAAATGGTGTTGGAATCGATGCTAAATATGAAATGATGTGGAGTGATTCTGGAGATGATTCAAGAATTACAGCAGGAATCTCTTATAGATTCTAATTAATTAAGCTTATGATTTTCTGTGCTAGAAAATTATAATAAATTTCCCTAAAAAAGGCGGTACATATTGTATCGCCTTTTTCCTTTGATTTATAAAAAATCTCCTATAAAAAATTAAGCACATCATTTCTGATGTGCCTCTGGTATCCTTAAACTATATTTTTAAAATATAATAATCTAAATTATTTTGACAATTCTTTAACTTGCAGTATATAAGATAATAATTCATCTAACTCTGATTTAGAAATTTCATACAATATATCAGTTCTTGTATTAAAATATTCATGTACTATTATATGTCTTGTTCCTTTTATTTGTTCCCAGTATGAATCATCATCTTTCACTTTAAGTAAAATTTCTCTGTCTAATTGGTCTATTTTGCTTATAGCTTCTCCTATTATTTGAAAGTTTCTATCCATAAATGCTTGTACATACTTATTTTCATATATATCATCTATAGAAAATTTTTCAACTGTTTCTTTTAATTCATAAATACATTCTATTATATCATAAGTATATTGTTCTATAGTTCTTTTGGATTTAGACATATATTACACTCTCCAATATTTCCTGTTTTATCTTTTCTTTGTATTCTCTTACTTCAGGGCATTTATATTCGTATTTAAATTGACTCTTATCAATTAAATCCACTTCTTTTCCGAATAATTCTTCTAAATATTTCTTTAAATCACATAATCTAAAATAAGAACTTTTTGGATAAGGTTTTTCAGGAAATATGTCCATTTCAACAAGAATATCTATATCACTATCTGGAGATTGCTCATCTCTTGAAAAACTTCCAAATAATCCTATTGATTTAAATCCAAATTTATCTTTATCTATTTCAGCAAGTTTTTTTAAAATATATTCTTTATCTAACATAGTACAAACCTCCTTCTTCTATATTTATATTATAGCATATATTTATATTCAAAAAGAAATTAATAGTTTTTTTATTTAAAAAATAATCTCTTATAAAATGAAAAAGGACTGTTGCATTTGCAGCAGTCCCTTCTCTTTGAAAGAAATTAAATTTATTAAAAACTGTTATTAAAATATTTTAGGTATAGCCCTATATTTTAATTTTAGTTTTTTACAACATCATATCTGAACCTGGAACACTTGGTGTTTTAGGTTCTTTTTTATCTACAACTACAACCTCTGTTGTAAGAATAAGTGAAGCTATTGAAGCTGCATTTTGGATTGCAGATCTTGTAACTTTTGCAGGGTCAATAATTCCTGCTGACATCATATCCACATACTCCTCTTTTGCTGCATCAAGTCCCATTCCCTCTGGAAGAGATTTTACTTTTTCAGCTACAACTCCTCCATCAAGTCCTGCATTTACAGCTATTTGTTTCAAAGGGCTTATAAGAGCTTTTTTCACAATCTCAACTCCCATTCCCTCTTCCCCTTCAAGCTTAAAGTTTTCCATAGAATTTAGAATTTCCACAAAGGCAACTCCTCCTCCCGGAACAATTCCCTCTTCTACAGCAGCTTTTGTAGCATTAAGGGCATCTTCTATTCTAAGTTTTTTATCTTTCATCTCTGTTTCAGTGGCAGCTCCCACTCTTATAACAGCAACTCCTCCTGAAAGTTTTGCAATTCTTTCCTGCATTTTTTCAATGTCGTAAGATGAAGAAGATTCTTTAATTTGAGCTTTAATCTGTTCAACTCTTTCTGCAACAGCTCCTGATTCACCATTTCCGTCAACTATTGTAGTGCTGTCTTTTGTGATTTTAACTTTTTTAGCTGAACCAAGAACTTCCATTCCTGCCTCTTCCAATTTCATTCCCATCTCTTCACTTACAACCTTTGCTCCTGTAAGCACAGCTATATCTTCAAGCATAGCCTTTCTTCTGTCCCCAAATCCTGGAGCTTTCACAGCTACAGTATTAAGAGTTCCACGAAGATTATTTATAACAAGGGTTGTAAGAGCTTCCCCTTCCAAATCATCAGCAATAATTAAAAGAGGTTTTGAAGTTTGTACAACTTTTTCAAGAAGAGGAAGAAGTTCCTTCATACTTGATATCTTTTTATCTGTAATAAGAATGTAAGGATTTTCAAGAGAAGCCTCCATTCTTATAGTATCTGTTGCCATATGAGGAGATATATATCCTTTGTCAAACTGCATTCCTTCAACTACTTCAAGAGTTGTTTCAAGAGATTTTGCCTCTTCCACAGTAATTACTCCTGTTTCTCCAACCTTTGCCATAGCTTCAGCAATAAGTTTTCCAATTTCACTGTCCCCTGCTGAAATAGAAGCAACCTGTTCTATCTCACTGTTTGACTGAACTTTTTTAGCTTTTATTTGAAGATTTCTTACTACCTCTTTGGCTGCCTTATCAATACCTTTTTTGATAAACATAGGATTTGCTCCGGCACTTACTATTTTAAGCCCTTCTTTCACAATATTTTGTGCAAGTATTGTAGCTGTAGTAGTTCCGTCCCCTGCCACATCATTTGCCTTTGTGGCAACCTCTTTTATAAGTTTTGCTCCCATATTTTCAAAGGGATCTTCAAGCTCAATCTCTCTTGCTATTGATACACCATCGTTTGTTATAAGGGGAGAACCATATGCTTTTTCAAGAATTACATTTCTTCCCTTAGGTCCTAAAGTTATTTTAACTGCATCTGCCAGAGCATTTACTCCTGCTTCTAATTTTTTTCTAGCATCTTCATTAAATTTCATTAGTTTAGACATTTTTATTAAGCCTCCTTAAAAATATCCCATTAATCGATAATTCCTAAAACTTCATCAAAATCTATAATAGTATATTCTTCACTGCCCTCTTTAACCTTTGTACCACAATATTGAGAATGAATAATATGATCGCCTACTTTAATATCTTTTATTTTATCACCATTTCCAATAACAACTACCTCACTGATATTAGGAGCTGCTTCAGAATAAGTAGGTGTAAGAATTATTCCTCCTGATGTTTTTTCTTCTGTTTTTAACGCTTTTATTAAAATTCTGTTTCCTAATATTCTGATACTCATTTATAAATCCTCCTTATTTACAGAACTTACTTTAAATTTTTATTTTTATATTTAGCACTCGTTAAATAAGAGTGCTAATAAACTACAACATAATAGTATAACTTTTTTGGGCAGGTGTCAATAAGTTTTTTTAAATTTTAAAAATTTTTTCAAAAAAATATAAAAAAAATAAATATTTTTTGAAAATACTATTGACAAAATAAATTTTGTGGGGTATAAATAGAGTAACAAGGAAGTAACAAAGGTCTAGACGAAAAAAATCCTTGAAGGAGGGGAGTCCCGTGGGAATCTAAGATTTAAGAAAGGCATGGATTAAGAGCTTTTCTAGATGAACCGGCGTATACTTAAAAAAACAATCACTCTGTGAAATCCGTAACAATGAGATAAGAGAGGTAATTCGGAAGGTTATTTTTCTCAAACGAGGCAAATAAGAGTAAAAGTTAATATTTATAACAATGCTTATTTTAGGAAGTAGCAAATTTTAGAAATTTAGTGTATTTAATTAAAAAGAAGAAATTGATATAGTAAAAATGAAGAAGTTTCTATTTTAGGAGATAAGATATAAAATATATAAACTCGTTATTTAAGCCTTTTCATGTATATGAGAGCAAACAGTGGAAAAATTATAGGGGGCGTGATTTAAAACTCCGGAAGAGATTTTAATCACCACATGAAATAATAGGAGAAGCTGGAAGACAGTAGATGATAGATAGAGAAGTATATAGCTTTAGGTGATAGATGAACAAAGTGGGAACAAACCAAAAATTTAGAAAAAAGAAAGAAGGTGATTCCGCCTGTATAGTTTAAGTTGAAGGGTTATCTGTTTAGAGAATAAATAAGCAGATAACCCTTTTTAATTTATTAAAAATTGATGGATATTATGATATAATCTACATACAAATAAATATAACAGAGAAAGGCAGAAAAATGGAGATAAAAAATATAGAGATAAAAGATTTTCTTAAATGTGATATTTTAGTAGCAGGAGGGGGAATAGGAGGACTTACAGCTGCTAAAAAATCAGCTGATTTAGGAAAAAAAGTAATCCTTGTATCCAGCGGCAAACTTTTTGGAGGAGCAAGTTATTTTCCTTTAAAAGGGACTTTGGGAATACAGGCTACAGCCCCTGAAGAGAGTGATAAAGAGCTATTTTTTGAAGATATCAGAGGGATAGGAAATAAAATGGACAACCCTCATATGATTAATGCCTATATTAATAATATAAGGGAAAGTGTGGGGTATCTTAAAGAGATAGGATTTGAACCTTGGCTGAGAAATGACAGAAGACCTGCTTGTTTTGCAAAATATGCCAGAGATATTTTCCTTATAAATGAATGGGACAAAGCAAGAGAAAAAGGGGAAGAGATTTTTAAAAATATTTCAAATATAGAGATAATTGAAAAAAGCAAGATTGTACATATTATTAAAGATGAAGAAAAAGTTGCAGGAGCTGTCCTTCAAAATGAAGAGGGAGAGTTCTTTATAGTAAAAACTTCTGCTGTGATTATGGCAACAGGAGGAGTTGGAGGACTTTATAAACACAACCTTTATCCAAAAGATGTTGACGGGTCAGGACATATTGTTATGCTTGATGCAGGGGCAAAGGTACAAAATATGGAATTTATCCAATTTATCCCAGCCTTTATAACACCTGTTTACAACACTTTATTTGGAGAGCATACTCTGAAATATTGTCTTGGAATGTATGATTTAGAAGGAAATCTTCTGTATGAGGGAGATAAAAACAGAGATATTTGGCTTGAAAGAAGTTCTTATGCCCCTTTCAGCTGTGATTTTAAAAGTTCTGAAATTGATTTAGAAATGGTAAAAAGTATAGATGGGGTAAAACTGAAATTCAGTCCTGAACTTTATGAAGACACTGGGGAATTTTATGTGATTTACTTAAAATGGCTGAAAGAAAAGATTGGAATTGATATGTGCAGAGATGAGGTAATAATATCTCCATTTGCCCATAGCTGTAATGGAGGAGTAAAAACTTCTGACTGTGGAGAAACAGCTGTTCAAGGACTTTTTGCAGCAGGAGAACTTTTATCTGGTGTTGAGGGAGCAAACAGACTTGGAGGAAACTCTGTAGGAGGAGCTTTAGTATTTGGAAAAAGAGCAGCAGACAAGGCTTATGAATATATAAACTCTCTTACTGAAAAAGATATCTCCCATGAAATACTGCAGGAAAAATTTGAAACTTGGCTGAACAGCTCTTTTGATGAAAATACAAAGGACGAGATGTCAAAAAAAGAAGTTTTAGAAAAAATAAAAGAGCTTGTAACAGAAAAAGGCGGAATAAGCAGAGATGAAAACTCTTTAAAAGAGGGACTTTCTGAAATTGAAAAAATAGAAAAAAGTTATAATATTTTAAATCATTTGTCTGAAAACTCTCTTGAAGTGTATTTTAAAACAGAAACAGCAAAGATGCTTTTCACTGCTATGATTAACAGAAAAGAGAGCAGAGGGGCTCATTATAGAAAAGATTTCCCACACAAATCAGATGATATTTACAGAATAATTATTTCAAAAGAATCTGGTAGTTTAAAAGCTGAAAAAGAAAATCTTAATTAATCTTTATATAAAAAAGGCTGAAAGTGTAGTGAACCCATTTTCTTAGACACATATTTTAATTATTGATTAACAAGGAT
>DXWL01000050.1 GCA_019416865.1 Fusobacterium sp. | reverse complement strand
GCTGTTGCAAACTTGTAAAAAATAAAATTCTCTAAGAAAAAATAGTTTCTATTTATATTGCTCATTTGAATGAGGAACAAATGAAAAAATTTAATAAATAAAATTTCTTCATTCGTCGGCTCTGTTAGTCGTTGAGAGTTCTGGCAAACTCTCAGCCTCCTACATCGACGAACTCACTTTGTTCAAACATCGAATTTTCAGTATTCTGTTTCACTGCATAAATTACGAAACAATTTTTAATATCGAGAATTTTATTTTTACAATTTTATAAATATAATCCTAGTTTTTTAAATATAATAAACTGTATTTTAAAATAAAATTTTATTTCAATTTTAAAAATTCATAAGCTGAAAGAATATTAAGAACCTGCATTTTTACCCCAACAAGAAGAGCTGATTCATCAATGTTAAATCTTCCATTATGAAGAGGAGCTGTTATTCCTTTTTCAAGATTTTTCACTCCAAGATTAAAAAATGCTCCAGGAACTTTTTCAAGATAATAGGCAAAATCTTCTGCCCCCATATCCGCTATTTTCTTTACAAAAATATTTTCTTTTCCTAAAAGTTCCTCTCCAGATTTTTTTATTATATCCACATAGTCATCAGAATTTATAAGAGCCGGATAACTGTCCCTAAAACTCATCTCTCCCTCTGCTCCAAATCCTGCACTGATACTTTTTACAAGATTTTTTAATCTGTCTTTTGTTTCCTCTTTAACCTCATTGGAAAGAGTTCTCAAAGTTCCTCTGCATATTACCTCTTCTGCAACAATATTTTCCTTTTCTCCCCCTTTTATTGATCCAAAAGTTATTACAACAGAATCTCTTGAATCTGTGTTTCTGCTCACTATAGACTGAACAGCAGTTATTACATAAGCAGCAGCAACAACTGCATCAATTCCCTCACTTGGATATGCTCCATGACAACTTTTTCCTTTTATTTGCATATCAAGATATGTGGAAGAAGCACTCAAAGGTCCATATTTTATCCCTATTTTTCCAGCATCTATTGTTGGATCAACATGAAGTCCAAAAATTGCATCTACATCTTCAAGACAGCCATCTTTTATCATAGGATCTGCTCCTCCTGTTGTTTCCTCTGCTGGTTGAAAAATAAATCTCACATTACATGGAAGTTCATCTCTTTTTTCTGAAAGAACTTTTGCTGCTCCAAGAAGAACAGCTGTGTGAGCATCATGTCCACACCCGTGCATACACCCCTCATTTTTTGAAGCATAAGAACACCCTGTATTTTCAATAATAGGCAGTGCATCCATATCTGCACGAAGTGCTATTGTAATATTTCTGTCTTTTCCTTGAATCTCTCCAACTACACCACTTTTTCCTACACCTGTTTTATAAGGAACACCCATTTCATCAAGAGCTGTACACACTATTTTCACTGTTTCAGGAAGATTAAAGTCAAGTTCAGGACAAGAATGAAGCTCCCTTCTTATATTTACAATCCACTCATTAATTTTTTCAATATCTTTTAAAAAGCTGTTTTCTCCTGCCATCTCCTGTCCTCCCCTTTTTTGTAAATTTTTATTAAAGTTTAGTTCAATAAAATCCAAAAGTATAATATATTTTTTAAATGCTTATCATATTTATTTTGAATTTTTATTTTTCTATAATTTGATGTAAGATACTCACAAATCAATAAAACAGATTGAGGCGCAGTTGCGAATAGTAGCTATATGGAGCTTCCCAGCTTTGAAATATAGTGAAAGGCAAGACTGCCGAAGCGAAAAATTTTGTGGGGATAGAATTTTTCAGCTGGGTATGCAGAAAATATCTGTATGACTGTCATTGAGATATGCAGGATCTCAATGTTGTGCTTTCTGTTGTGTCTTTTTTGTCTTTTTTTAATATATTATTTTATTTAAAAAATCACGATACTTGACCGGCAGATAAACAGTCTGCCGGTTTTTTTATTAACCGTTTTTCTTTATTGATTTTAAAATAAAATATTTTTAAAAGGAGAACAAACATGAGGGCAGTACTTAAATTCGGTGGTTCAAGTGTCGCCACAATAGAAAAAATTCAAGCAGTGGCAGACTTTATTCTGAAGCTGAAAAAAGAATACAATGAACTTGTTGTAGTTGCATCAGCTATGGGAAAAACAACAGACGCCTTGATAAAAATGGCAAAGGAGATATCAGGAAATCCAAACCAAAGGGAACTTGATTCACTTCTTTCAACAGGGGAGCAACAAACAGTTTCACTTCTTTCAATGGCTCTTAATTCAAGAGGAGAAAAAGCAATCTCTCTTACAGGATATCAAGCACATATTCATACAACAGGGGTACACACAAAAAGCAAGATTAAAAATATTGATACTGAAAGAATAGAAGGATATCTAAAAGATGGAAATATCGTAATTGTAGCTGGGTTTCAGGGAATAAATGAAACAGGAGATATCACTACTCTTGGAAGAGGGGGATCTGATACCAGTGCTGTGGCTCTTGCTGCCTCTCTTAAATGTGTATGCAGAATATATACTGATGTGGAAGGGATTTACAGTGTAGATCCAAGAGTTTATCCAAATGCAAAATTTTTAGACAGAATATCTTATGAAGAGATGATGGAGATGGCTCATTTGGGAGCAGGGGTTATGGAAACAAGAGCAGTAGAACTTGGAAAAAAATTTAATATACCAATTTTTGTAGGAAAAACATTAAGTGAAACAGGGGGAACATATATAATGGAAAAAGATGCAGCATTAGAGGAAAAATTAGTAACAGGGATAAGCATAACAAAAGAAATAATTGTAACAACTATTTCAAATATAAAATATTCAGCTGAAAAAGTGGCTGCTATATTTACTACAATAGATAATTGTGGACTTAATATCAATATGATTTCACAAAATATTACAAAAGAGGGAACTGTTGAAATATCTTTCAGTTGTCAGCTGTCAGAAAAATACCTGCTTGATCAGGTTATTGAAAAAATTAAAACTATGTTTACAGAAGCTGTAATAGAGTATAAAGATAATCTTGGAATGATATCTGTTGTTGGTGTGGGAATGATAAATAACTCTGGCATTGCAGGAAGATTTTTCTCAGCACTCAGCCATGCAGGAATAAACTTCTATCAGGTTACAACATCTGAAATAAGTATCTCTTGCAGTGTAGAAAGAGAAAATATAGAAGAAGCTGTTCAAGCAGCAGCAAAAGAATTTTCTTTATAATTTAGATTACAATATTTTTGAAATATTTTTATGGGAAGGTGATAATATGAAAGTGGCAATAGTAGGGGCAACAGGACTGGTAGGTTCTACATTTTTAAAAGTTTTGGAAGAAAGAGATTTGGGAATAACTGACCTTTATCTTTTTGCATCAGCAAGAAGTGCAGGAAAAAAAATAAATTTCAGAGGACAGGAATATACAGTTGAAGAGCTTACAGAATCAAGCTTTGACAGGGATATAGATATAGCACTTTTTTCAGCAGGAGGAGATATCAGCAGAAAATTTGCTCCCATTGCAGCTTCAAAAGGGGTGCTTGTAATAGATAATTCATCAGCATGGAGAATGGAAGAGGGAGTTCCTCTTGTGGTTCCTGAAGTAAATCCTGAAAGGGCTCTTGAAAACAGAGGAATTATTGCAAATCCAAACTGCTCAACTATTCAGTGTATGGCTCCTCTTAAGGCTCTAGCTGAAAAATATGGACTTAAAAGAATAATCTACAGCACTTATCAAGCTGTATCAGGAACAGGACAAAAAGGTGTGGAGGATCTTCAAAATGGGCTTAAGGGGCTTGAGCCAAAAGCATATCCTCATCAAATTGTAAATAACTGCCTTCCTCATATAGACTCTTTCTTGGAAAACGGTTATACTAAAGAGGAGATGAAAATGGTAAATGAAACAAGAAAAATTCTTGAACTGCCAAATCTTCCTGTAACAGCTACCTGCGTAAGAGTTCCTGTTATAAATTCTCACTCTGTGTCTATTACTGCAGAGCTTAACAGAGATTTTGATATTGATGAGCTGAAACAAGCTCTGGCAGATTATGAGGGAGTTGTTCTTGTAGATGATCCTCAAAAAAATATCTATCCTCTTGCAGCAGAAGCAACAGGACAGGATAAAGTTTTTGTGGGAAGAGTAAGAAGAGATTTCAGTACTGATAACAGTGTAAATCTTTGGGTAGTGGCAGATAATATAAGAAAGGGAGCTGCTACAAATGCTGTCCAGATAGCTGAACTTTTCAAAGAAACAATAAATAAAAATTAATTTACGGAGGGTAAAATGGCACTTTTTACTGGTTCTGGAGTTGCATTAATAACTCCTTTTAACAATAAAAATGAAATAAATTTTGAAAAACTTAGAGAGCTTCTTGAATTTCACATTGCAAATAAAACAGATGCAGTTATTGTAACTGGAACAACAGGAGAAAGCTCAACAATGACTGATGAGGAAAAGTTGGCTGTAATAAAATTTTCTGTGGAAACAGTTAATAAAAGAATACCTGTTATTGCAGGAACAGGCTCAAACAATACAAAACACGCAGTGGAGATGAGTATAAAAGCACAAGAACTTGGTGCAGACGGACTTCTTGTAGTAACACCTTATTACAATAAAGGAAATGAAAATGGAATATATAACCATTACAAACTTATTGCAGAAAGTGTAGATATTCCTGTTATCCTTTACAATGTTCCTGGAAGAACAGGAGTAAATCTTTCAATAAATTTACTGAAAAAACTGGCACAAATAAAAAATATTATTGCAATAAAAGAGGCAAGTGGAAATATCTCCTATGCTGCAGAGATTGCAAGAGAAGTGCCTGAACTGGATATCTATTCTGGAAATGATGATATGACTGTCCCTCTTCTTTCATTGGGAGGAAAAGGGGTAATCTCTGTATCAGCAAATATTATTCCTGAAACAGTTCATAATATGACTTATGCTTTTTTTGAAAGAGATAATGATACAGCAAGAGAGCTTCAATTAAAATATAACGATCTGGTAAATGCTCTGTTTATAGAGGTAAATCCAGTTCCTGTAAAAGAGGCTATGAACTTTTTAGGCTATAATGTAGGAGAATGCAGACTTCCTCTTGGAGAGATGAGTGAGGAAAATAAAAATACTCTTCACAGAATTATTGAAAAACATGGGGTGGCACAATGGAAATAATAATTCACGGAACAGGGACAATGGGAACAATAGTTTCCCAAACAGCCCATGAAAAAAATATTACTGTAAGTGGATTTGCAGATGAACTTACAAATGAAACAGGAGATGTAATAATAGACTTTTCACATTTTTCCAGACTTAATTCACTGCTTGATTTTGCAGCTGAAAAAAATATCCCTCTTGTTATTGCAACAACAGGATATGATAAAATCATAGAGGAAAAAATAAGACAGACAGCTGAAAAAATCCCTGTGCTTCTTTCATCAAATATGTCTTTAGGAATAAATCTTATGCAGGAAATTCTTGAAAAAATAGTTCCTATTCTTTATGGAAACTATGATATTGAAGTTGTGGAAGCACACCACAATAAAAAAATAGACTCTCCCAGCGGAACAGCAAAAACCCTTGTGGAAACAATCGAAGCAGGATGCAGAGATACAATGAAAAGACAGTATGGAAGAGAGGGAGTATCCCCAAGAGAAAAAAATGAGATTGGTATTCATTCACTTAGAGGTGGAACTATAGTTGGAGAACATTCTGTTCTTTTCTGTGGAAATGATGAAATAATTGAAATAAAACATACTGCTCTTTCTAAAAAAATATTTGCTGAAGGAGCAATAGAGGCAGCCAAATTTATTGCAGATAAAAAGCCTGGACTGTACTCAATGAAAGATATATTTGGAGGGGATAACAATGAGTAATAACTTAAATACAGCAGAAGAAATTATTGCATTTATAAAAAATTCTGCTAAAAAAACACCTGTGAAAGCATATATAAACGGAAATCTTGAAGGACTTATTACAACAGCAAAAGTTTTCAGAGGTGAAGGTTCATATATAATAATTGGAGAAAATTCTGAAATAGAAAGGATTCTTACAGAATATTCAAACAGAATAACTGACAGCTATATAGAAAATGACAGAAGAAATTCTGGAGTACCTACTCTTGACTGCAGAAATATAAATGCAAGAATTGAGCCTGGAGCAATAATAAGGGATAAGGTTACAATAGGAAATAATGCAGTTATTATGATGGGAGCTGTAATAAATATTGGAGCTGTTATCGGAGAAAATACAATGATTGATATGGGAGCTGTTCTTGGAGGAAGGGCTACTGTTGGTAAAAACTGCCACATCGGTGCTGGAGCTGTTCTTGCAGGAGTTATTGAACCACCTTCAGCTTCTCCTGTTATTGTAGAAGACGGTGTTCTTATTGGGGCAAATGCTGTGGTAATTGAAGGAGTAAGAATAGGTGCTGGAGCTGTGGTTGGAGCTGGAGCTGTAGTTCTTGAAGATGTTCCTGCTGGGGCTGTGGTTACAGGAAATCCTGCCAGAATAATAAAAACTGTAGATGAAAAAACTCTTGGAAAAACACAGCTTGTAGATGATTTAAGAAAATAAACTTTAAAATAAGGGATTAAACAGTGAGGTAAATTTATGGAGATAAGCAGAAAAGTAGAAAATTTGAAATATTCTCTTATCAGAGTTCTGAAAGAGGAGGCTGAAAAATATCCTGATGTTATTGATCTTACAATAGGAGAGCCTGATATTCCTACACCTTATGGGATTGTGGAAGAAGCTATGGAATATGGAAAAACTCATCAGCTGAAATATCCTGCTGCTGGGGGAGGGGAAAAAATCCGTTCTCTTGTGGCAGAATATTACAATAAATATTATAAGGGAGATTATAAAGCTGAAAATATTATAATAAATATCGGAGCTTCTGAAGCTCTCTCTTCATGCTTTAAAACTATTTTAAATCCTGAAGACGAAGTTATTATTCCAGCCCCTTTCTATCCTGGATATCTTCCTGTTGTAGAACTTGCTTATGGAAAACCTGTTATTATGAATATTGCAGAAAATAGTTTCAGAGTTACAAAGGAACTTCTTGAAAAATATGTTACACCAAAAACAAAGGCTCTGCTTTTCAGCAATCCATGCAACCCTACTGGAAATGTAATGAGTCTTGAAGAGATGAAAGAGATTGCTGAATTTGTAGCAGAAAGGGATATTTTCCTTATCTCTGATGAGATATACAGTGCTTTATCTTTCTATGAATTTCACTCTTTTGCTGAATTTAAAAATATAAAAGATAAAATAATTATAATAAATGGATTTTCAAAATCCCATTCAATGACAGGTTGGAGAATAGGATATACAATATGCCCTGAAAAATACAGAAAAAATTTCCTAAATGCTACTTTCTATACTCTAAGCTCACCTATAGCTCTTTCTATTGCAGGGGCTGAAACAGCTCTTGAGAAATTTTCTGACAGAACTGAACTTATGAATATCTATAAAAAGAGGGCTGAATTTATGGCAGAGGGACTTGAAAAAATCGGCTTTAAAGTGATAAAACCTAAAGGAGCTTTTTATCTTTTTGCTGATTATTCAAATCTATCCAAACTTAATTCCTTTGATTTTGCTATGGATCTTCTTAAAAAAGTACAGGTTGCTGTTGTACCAGGAATATCTTTCGGAACAGAAAAATTTGTAAGATTTGCTCTTACTACTGATTTGGATAATTTGGAAGAGGCTGTTAAAAGATTGAAGGAGTATAGGTAATGATAAAATTTAAAAATTTAAAATTTGTAAAAAATAGAAATAATATTATTATTTTGTTATCTTTATTTTCATTGCTATTTAGTATTTTCCAATACTTTAACTCTAAGCAGGAAAATATAACACCTTATTTAGATGTTAAACTTATAAACTCTGATTCTTTTAATTTTTCTGTTGAAAATATAGGAAACGGAACAGCCAAAAATATACAGATAATATATAAAATTAACCCTAAAAATTTTCAAACAAAAGATAATAATAACTATTTTATTAAATTATTATTTCCTGAAAATTTTTGGGAAAATGAAATAACAGAAAAAATATTTATAGAAAAAAATAGTCTTATCTTAAAAGATGAAAATATATACTTATTAAAAAAAGATGATAAGGTTAACATTAAAATAAATCATAATATCCTTAATATTTTGAATTTGCTTATAAATAATAATTATAAATTAAAAAATCCTAATAACCTAATGAATATAAAAATTGTATATTATGACATTTTTGATAAAAAATACCAAATTAATTTTAAATATCAAGTTGAAATTTTTTTTAATGATCCGCAAAATACAATAACAGTCTTAGAATTAAAATTATTAAAAATTTAATATTTCATTATAATAAAGGCAACCATTTTTAAATTTTGGCTGCCTTTATTTAATTTTATATAAACCTATATTTTTATTATTAAATCATTAACTCTCCATCTTTTAATATAGTTATTTCATCGGCGATCAATGTAGGTTTTGTCATTATTAAATCGTAATGACATGGAGCTTTAATAATACCACCTAAAGTTATATTTGTTCCCACTCCTATATGTAAAGAACCAAAAACTCCCTCATCCTCCAACATACTTCCTGTAAATTTACATTCTGGATTTAATCCTACACCTATTTCTGCTACATTATATACATTTTTATCTTTTTTACTTATCCAATCCTTTGCTAATTTTTCAGCTTCTTCTCCACCTGTAATACTTTCAGGAAGAATATATCCATCTTTGACCTCCATCTTAACAGGTGTTTTCAATAGACCAATTCCTATATATGGAATACTTGCATCAGCAACAATTATACCATTTGCACTTCCTTCTACTGGTGATACATTTGCTTCTACAGTAGGAACAGGTCCAAATTCACCTGCTTTAACCAATCCTGTCATAGCATTTCCTCTTCTTCCTTCTCCTGAAAGAGTTAAATTTGTTCCAAGAGGAGTAGTTATTTTAATTATCTTTGCTCCAGCTAAAGCTTTAGCTACTTTTTTACAATTATCTGCAGCTTTATAATAATCAGCATGTACTCCACCTTTAATAAGCTGATTTTCATTAAATTGTGTTAACATAATTCCTCTAGAGCCATTTGCACAAGCATTTTTAACAGCATGTGTATGAGTTATAGAAGTATATACAGCACTTATAAAACCATCTGATTCTTTCATAGCTGCAGCTATAGTTTTAGGTGGTTCTTCTCCATCTCTTTCTCTTGGCATTAATATGTGAATACTTGGTTCTGCTTTAGCTGCTACAACTGCTGCTGCTAAAGCTTCTGCTATTTTCATTTGTTTTGGTTCAGTTATTATTGCTATATGCTCATTTTCTTTTACTCCTAGATTTATTTCAACTATTGATCTTGCTCCCTTAGCCATCATTATTTTTTTCATATATTTCATCTCCTTTTAATTTATTTATATAAATTTATAAAAGCTACTATAATTATTGAATTAAAAAAATTAATAAACAAACTTCCAACCAATGGTAATATAAAGAATGCTGTTGGAGCTTTTCCATATTTTTCTTCTACTGACTGCATATTTGCCATCGCTGTAGGGACTGAAATCCACAATGTCCTACAGCCATCATTGCAGCTTCATAATCTTTTCCCATCATTCTAAAAGTTAAAAATATAGCACATAAAAACATTAATATTGTTTGTGCAACTAATAATATTACCATAGGAACTGCTAAATCTGCAATTTGCCATAATTTTAAATTCATCATAGATAATGCTAAAAATAACATTAGTGATAAATCTCCCATTATTCTTATTTCTGTTTCTTTTATTTTTAAATTTGAAGAATAATCTGCTATATTCCTTATAATTGCTGCAGCTATCATTGCTCCTACTGAATCTGGAAAAGTTAATCCAATTTTCTTTAAGCCTAAAGAGATAATTGAACCAAAAGCCATAGATAATAATAGTTGATACATTCCCAATTGTACTCTTTTTTCATCTATTATATTTACATTTTCAGGAATCTGCTCTCCAAAAGTTTGTTTTTCTCCGTTTTCTACTTTCTCTGAAAATAGTTTATATCTCTCTACAAGAAATTTTCCTGTAGGACCACCAATTAAACTTCCAGCTACCAATCCAAATGTAGCTGCTGCTAATGTAATAGTTAAAGCATTACTTAATCCAGCTTCTTCTAGTACTGGTGCAAATGCAGCAGAAGTTCCATGTCCTCCAGTCATAGGAATAGAAGCTGTTGCTAATCCAACTAATGGATTTAGACCTAAACCCTTGGCTAAATATACCCCTAAAAAATTTTGTAAAATAACTACAATTATTGATACTAATAAAAATTTAATTACTTGAGGACCACCTTTTTTTAACATTTTATAACTTGCTGTAAATCCTATACTGGAATAAAATGCTAATGCAAAAAAATTACTTAAAACAAAATTCATTTTTAGAGTAAATATTCCCATAGAATAACCTAATGATAATAATATTGTAAATAACAATCCTCCAACAACTGGAACAGGAATACAAAATCTTCTTAGAATCTCTACTCTTTTCTTTATAAAGTCTCCCACTACTAAAACAACAACTGCCATAGCAACAGTTAAAAATAAATTAAGTTGTAATTCCATACTATCCTCCTTTTAATTTTTTATATTCTATAGAATATATTATACCTGTCTCTTATACACAT
>DXWL01000005.1 GCA_019416865.1 Fusobacterium sp. | reverse complement strand
ATGTTGTTCTTCTCCAAAAATTAAAATTAAAATACTATGAAATATTTTTTTTATTTTTTGTAATAAATTTTTATCTCTCCAACTTCCGTTAAAATGATGTATTGTATAAGTATTTTCTGTTAAATAAATTTTTCCATTATAATGATTTTTAGGACAAAAATAATCTTTGGGATATAAAATTAATCCCCCTTTTAAAATTTGTTTTTTATTATTTAAAATCAAATCAAACTCCTTTCTAGTAATATCTGTTATTGTTTGAGTATTTGGAGTTAAATCTAATTTTTCATTTTCTATAAAATGTTTATCCTCATAAAATTTTAATAATTTTTCTATCCAAATATGTTTTTTTACACTTCCCATTATTCCCGTTGGAATATGCATTTCATCTTCAAATCCTGAAAATGCTTGATTTTCTAGAAATATATCTAATGACTTTAATACTTCCACATCTGTATCCATATAAATGCCACCATAATGATATAAGGTATATAACCTTACATAATCAGTAACAAATGCCCATTTTCTGTTTTCATATGCCTCTTTTACATATTGATTACACCTTATGTCAAAATTATCTTCATTCCATTCTATAAACTCATAATCTGACAAATATTTTTTCCAACTTTCTATACATTCTCTGATTTTTTGATTTTTTTCTCCTCTGCCAAACCAACAATAATGAATTATTTTAGGTATCTTTTGCATATTTTCTCCTATTTTTAATATATCTGTAAATATTTTCTTATTCTTTTAGAGGTTTTTCCATCACCATACGGATTATTAGCTTTTGCCATTAAATGATATAATTCTCCCTCTAAAAGTTGCATATATTTTGTTACATCTTCATATTTTGTTCCTACTAGTTTTGCTGTTCCTGCTTCTATTGCTTCTGGTCTTTCTGTTGTATCTCTTAAAACTAATGTAGGTTTTCCAAGACTTGGAGCTTCTTCTTGTACTCCTCCTGAATCTGTCATTATATAATGAGCTCCATCCATTACTGCTATAAACTCCAAGTACTCTAATGGTTCAAGTAGTATTTTTCTTTCAAAATTATCTAATACTTTATGAACAACATCTCTTACTAATGGATTTAAGTGCATTGGAAATACTAAATATAAATCTTCATGCTCTTTTAAATAATTCTTTACTGCTGTAAGAGTTTCTTCCATTGGCTGTCCCCAATTTTCTCTCCTATGCATTGTAATAAGAATATATTTTTTTCCTAAAAGATTATATTTTTCTTTTATTTTTTCTATATCATTGCTTTTATTTTTCTTTACCCAATAAAGAGCATCTATAACTGTATTTCCACATTTTATTATTTTTTCTTTTGGATAGTTCTCTTTTAAAAGATTATTTACATTTGTATCTGTTGGTGCAAAATGTACATCTGCAATATTTCCAACTAATTTTCTATTTGCTTCTTCAGGAAATGGAGAATAAATATTTCCTGTTCTAAGTCCTGCTTCAATATGACCAACAGGAATTTGATTATAAAACCCTGCAAGTGCTCCTGCAAGAACTGAAGTTGTATCTCCTTGAACTAAAATATAATCAAATTTTTCTTTTTTTATTATTTCATCAAGTTTTATTATTAATCTTCCTGTAAGTTCTGAAAGACCTTGTCCTTGTTTCATAATTTGTAAGTCGTAGTCAGGAGTTATTTCAAATAAATCAAGAACCTGATAAAGCATTTCTTTATGCTGCCCTGTTACTACAGCTTTAACATCTATCCCGTTATTTTTTAATTCATGATAAACAGGAGCTACTTTTATAGCTTCTGGTCTCGTTCCAAATATTAATCCTACTTTCATTTTTTCCCTCTATTTCTTTTTTGTAAAATTTCTCTCAATTTCCATGGAATTATTCTGTAAATTCCATAAATAAATACATTTTTTAAATGTTCTCTTTTATTTATAAACTTTTCTTTTAATAAATATTTCTGAAATCTCAAATCACTTTTTAAAAGTTTTATGCCACCTCTTCTTTTTGCTGTCCCATTTGTTACTCTAAAATAAATAAGTGATTTTTGAATGTTATACATTTCACATTTATTTAATGCTAATCTTACCCATAAATAATAGTCTTCTAAAGCAAAAGTCTGCAGATAACTTCCTGCTTTTAATATTTTTGATTTTTTATACATCACTGTTGGGTGATTAAAAGCACAAATAAACTTAAGTTTTTGATATATTTCATTATTTGTTTCAGGAACTTTTCTTATACTTTGAACTTTTAATTCTTTATCTTTCATTTGAAATTCATCTATCCAACTTCCACAAATATCCAAATCAGGATTATTTTTAAATATTTTAATCTGTTCTTTAAATCTTTCAGGTTTTGAAATATCATCCCCATCCATTCTTGCTACAAGTTCATAAGAACAATTTTCAAGACCAATATTTAATGCTTTTCCTAATCCATAATTTTTTTCTAAAGAAATTATTTTAAATAAATTTGGATATTTATTTATATATTTTTTTATTACATCATCAAGCTTTTTTGTTAATGGACCATCTTTAACTAATACAATTTCATCTGGTTTTAATATTTGTTTATCTGTAATACTCTCTAAAGATAAATCTAAATATTCAGGGATTTCTTTACAATATATAGATATTAATACTGAAAATTTTAAATTTTCTTCCATCTTTACATCCCTTTCCCAAAAAGTACAATTTTCATTGTTTTAAAAAATACTATTAAGTCCATAACAAAGTCTTGATGTTTTATATAATACAAATCGTATTCAAGTTTTCTCGCTGCATCATCAACACTTGCCCCATATGGATACATTACTTGAGCCCAACCAGTAAGTCCTGGCACAACTCCGTATCTTAATTTATAATTCTTAATTTTCTTTTCATAATCTCTTCCAAGTTCATTCCATTCAGGTCTTGGACCTACAAAGCTCATATCTCCACGAAGTACATTTATAAGTTGTGGAAGTTCATCTAATCTCATTTTTCTCATAAATTTTCCAAACTTTGTTATTCTGTTATCATGTTCCGAAGCATATTTTGAAAATTTACTTGGATCATGGATTTTCATACTTCTGAATTTTATAATTTCAAACTCTTTTCCTCTGAACCCTATTCTCTTTTGTTTAAAGAAAGCTGGATTTTTTATAATCTTCATTGGATTTGTAATTCCCACATCTAGTTTTACTAATATATATGTAATTATCATAAAAGGCAGTGCAGGAATAAAAATAATAACTGCTGTAACTATATCAAAAAGTCTTTTTATTCTTTTCTGCAGTGAATTATTAAGCACTCTAAATCCATCACTTGTTACAACCCATAAATCATCAATTTTATTTATATCTATCTTTCCTTCTATTTGTTCAAGAAAACTTAAATAATCTGTAACTTCTATTCCATCAAGTTTTAGCTCAACAATCTGTTCTGAATATTTTTTAGCTTCTTTTCTGCTTGTATAGATTATCTCCTCAATTTGATTTTCCTCTATTATTTTTTTAGCATCATAAATAGTTCCCATTGCATCTTTATTATTTTCAGCAATAAATCCAATATATCTATATTTTTCTTCATCTTTTAATATTTTTTCTATCTTTTCTTTTGGTTCATCATCACCTAAAATTAAAACTCTTTTATGATTTTTAAATACTCTTAAAAGGAGTGCAAACAAAAGGTTTTGCAGAATATCATAAACTACAAAACCTACAAGCATCTTTTCCATTTTTAAGAAAAGATAAAATATTAAAAATAATACAAAATTTAAAGCTGAAGAGATTATAAAATCTCTTGATTTATAATGATTTTTATTAAAATTCAAACAATTTAAAAGATAATATGAAAGAGCTAGAATAAGAAACATTCCATATATTGATGTATTAATACTTAAATCCATAACTATAAAAATAGTTCTGTAAATAAAGAACAGAATCAAAAGATAAAAAAATCTTATTTTTCCATTTCTGCTGTGCCTCATAAAACTCTCTCCCTAAAAATAAAATCCATGCTTTTCTAACAAATAAAAAAGTGTATAAATGTTTATAAGCATTTATACACTTAAAAATTAAAAAAATTATAGTAAAAAATTACTACTTTTAAAAAAAAGATATAAAAAAATCAGGAATTTTTATAATCCCTGATTCATGTTTAAATATTTATAATTAATTATACACTTATTTTGTACTTGTTAAAACTTATTATAGCATATTTTCATAAAAATTAAATATATTTTTTAAAAATTTATATGATTTTTTCTAATTTTATTTTCTGAGAATGAATTTGTTACTGTTATATCAATGATTATCTAAATTATTTTTATTTTGTAAATAAAAAAAATCGGATAATTTTTATTTATCCGACTTAAAAATTTATATTTTATTTTTTATTATTTTTCTGCTGGTTTAGGTGCAGTTATTTTTCCGCTTTTATTACTTTCTCTGGCGGCTTCTATTCTTCTTATAGCCACTTCTCTTGCTTTTAAATACTGCTCCTGATTAATATATTTCTGCACTTCATATTGAGATTTTATTCTGTCTTTAAGGATTTCAGCCTCTATTTTACCAATTTGATCTGCCAATTCCTGTATCTTATCCCAGTTTTTATCAGCACCCTCCAAGATACATTTATTTATCTCAAGTTCCTTGCTTCTTCTGTCCAGAATAAGATATTCATATCTGTTTCTTGATTTATCAATAATCTCTTTAGCCTTTATTACGCTTTCTCTGGATACTCCTATTTGAGCAAAATCCTTATCTGTTATCACTCCAAGACTTTCTGTTGGTACATCAGCTGCCAAAAGAGTGCTTCCTAATAGTAAACTGCAAATTATAGTATATATTTTTTTCATGTTAAGCCTCCAATTACACCTGCATATTCATTACAAAGTATTCATCTGTTTTTATCTCTTTTTGTTCCTGTTCGATAGAATTTTTATTAAAGAAATTATCTATAGCTTCCATATTGCTTCTAAAACTTTTTTCTCCAACTTCAGCTGTATAATTTCTTACAGGTTCCATAATCTGTACATTTCTGCTTGGTATAAAATTATAAATTGAACCTGCAAAAATTCCTATTACAAAAACTGATACTGACAGATATGATTTTCTTCTGCTCTTTCTTTTTTCCTCTTCCAGTAATGCTTTATATACATTCAGTCTGACTCTTTCCTTCGGTGTCATATGCCTAATCCTCCTCCAAACTCTTAAGTGCTTTGTAATATATTGATTTAATAGTGGAAATATTTCTGTTTTTCATATCTGATATCTCCCTTAGTTTATATCCGTATACATCTTTCAGCAGTAAAATTTCCCTCTCTTCTTTGTTGAGTTTTTTTAAATTTTCCTCAACAATCATGCTTCCATTAAGATCTTCGTTGTCAGCTATATTAAGTATCTCCTCATTCAATTCCAGATCTATTTTCTTTTTCCTAAAGAAATCATAAGTTTTGTTTATAGCAATCCTATATATCCAAGTATATATTTTACTGTCTGCACGAAACTTATGCAGATTTTTATATACACTTATAAATACTTCCTGTGCAATATCTTCTGCGTCTTCCGGATTTTTTACTGAACTGAGGATTTTGTAATATACCCGATCGAAATACTCGTCGTAAATCTCATCAAAATCCATAATCTCCCCTTTGTATCATAACTTTTTTAATGTTCTCTTTCCTTTTATAATTTATTTGACCTAATTTTTTTTAAAAAAGTTAATTTTTTTTTATTTTATTTGAAACCTTTTCCTTTTACAAAAATTATTTTATTGCTTTTTCCTTCCAAATTAATGACTTTATCTTCATTCATATTAATTCTTTTTACAAATTGATAGCTCATATCAGTAGGTCCATCAAAATCATCGTCATCAGATCCTCCTTTTGAACCACTGAACATAAGAGAAATTCTATATTGCTGTATGTCATCAAATCTAAACCAATATTTTCCTTCTTTTACATAATAAGGAACTCCTGATTTTATTTGAACATTATCAAGATACATATGCTCTGCATATTTTTCATTATAATTTACCATAAAAAGATATCTTCCCTCTTCTTTTACAAGACTTATTTCATCTGTAGAAGTTTGAGGAAGAAGAGCATCTAAAGCTGTACACCCTGCAAAAAATATCATTGCAAAAACACATAAAAAATATTTAATTTTTTTCACAATTATCACCTTCTATCATAGCTCTCAATTCAGAAATTATTTCATTTTCTTTTACTTTTTTTATAATTTCACCTCTTTTGAAAAGAAGCCCCTCTCCTTTTCCTCCTGCTACACCATAGTCAGCCTCTCTTGCTTCTCCTGGTCCATTTACAACACAACCCATAACAGCAATTTTTATATTTTTTTCAAGACCACTGAACTCTTTCTCTACTTTTTTTGCAAGAGTTATAAGATCTATCTCTGTTCTTCCACAAGTAGGACACGAAATTATTTCAACACCCTTTCTAAGACCAAGTACTTTAAGAATTTCTTTAGCAACTTTTATTTCTTCCACAGGATTTTCTGTAAGAGATACTCTTATTGTATCCCCTATTCCATCAACTAAAAGACTTCCTATTCCAATTGCAGATTTTACAGTTCCCTGAAAAGCTGTTCCAGCTTCTGTTACTCCTAAGTGAAGAGGATAGTCTACAAGCTCAGCTATTTTTCTGTATGCTTCAACCATCATCTGCACATTACTTGCTTTTAATGAGATAACTATATTATGAAAATCAAATTTTTCTAAAAGTCCAACATGATACATAGCACTTTCAACCATACCATCAGCAGTAGGTTTTCCATATTTTTCCAGAATTTTTTTCTCAATAGAACCTGAATTCACACCTATTCTTATAGGAACATTATATTCTTTTGCTTTTTCTACAACAATTTTTACTTTTTCATCATCACCAATATTTCCAGGATTGATTCTAAGTTTATCAACTCCATTTTCAATAGCTTTTACTGCTAATTTATAATCAAAATGAATATCTGCAACAAGAGGAATGTGTATTCCTTTTTTTATCTCTTTTATCGCTTCTGCTGCTTCTTCATTATTTACTGTTACTCTTACAAGCTGACACCCCTCTGCTTCCAATTCTAAAATCTGTTTTATTGTAGCCTCTGCATCTTTTGTAAAAGTATTTGTCATAGATTGAATAACTACAGGATTATCTCCTCCCATAAAAATATTTCCTATCTGTATCTCTCTGCTCTTTCTCATAATCTTATCTCCGTTATATTTTGTAATATAATTTATTCTTCTTTTTGACTGCTTTTTTCCCCTAAAGGTTTAATTTCAAATCTCCATCTTTTATATAATTTTTCTTTCTCATAAAATAGGCTATTACAAGTGTTACTATAGCCGGAAGAATAAAATGAAGAAGAATTATTATAATATAAAGGTTTATTCCTCCTCTTCCAGCTTCATTCATTGAAGATATAGTTGCTATCTGTCCAACAAAACCACAGCTTCCCATTCCTGCCCCTATAGGACTGTTTTCCATTTTAAAAACCATTGTTGAAAGAGGTCCTAAAATTGCTGAAGCAAGTGTAGGGGGAATCCATATCTTCCAGTTTTTTACAATATTTCCCATCTGCAGCATTGATGTTCCTATTCCTTGAGCTGCAAGTCCTCCCCAGCCATTTTCTCTAAAACTCATCACAGCAAATCCAACCATTTGACAACAACATCCCACTGTTGCTGCTCCTGCTGCCAATCCGCTAAGCCCAAGCATCATACAAAGAGCTGCACTGCTTATAGGAAGAGTAAGTACTACTCCCACTACAACAGAAACTATTATTCCCATATAAAAAGGCTGAAGTTCAGTTGCTCTCATAACAAGTTCTCCAAATGCCCACATTACTTTTGCAATACTTGGACCTACAACTCCTCCTGCCAACATTCCAGAAATTATTGTTAAAGTTGGAGTAAGAATTATATCTATCTTTGTTTCTTTTGACACAAGTTTTCCCAACTCAACTCCTACAACTGTTGCAATTAAAGCCCCTACAGGACCTCCTGCTGCATTTCCTGAAGCTCCTGTTATTGTAGCTGCAAACATAACAAGAGGGGGAGCCTTAAGTGCCATTGCAATAGCAACACCTATTGCAGAACCTGTCATACTCATTGCCATCGGTGCAACCTGCTCTGTTAAATAAGCAATATGAAATTTTCCTCCTACACTTTTTAAAATAGTACCTACAAGAAGAGAAGCAAAAAGCCCCATTGCCATATTGCTCAAAGCTCCTATAAGATATCTCTCTGTGCTTATTACCACATCTTTTTTTCTCAAAAACTCCCTAATACTCACTGCTATTCCCCCTCTAAAAAATATTGTATATAAAGAAATAGGGAATATTAATAAAATAATCCCTATCTATAAAACTTTTTTATTTTATCTATCCAACACTCTCATTGGATTTAAAGTTTTTCCATTTTTTCTTATTTCAAAATGAAGATGAGGTCCTGTTACTCTTCCTGTCATTCCACTTTGACCTATATTATCTCCCTGTTTTACCTTTTGCCCATTTCTTACATAAATTTTATTAAGATGAGCATATCTTGTTTCATAACCGTTAGCATGTTTTATTTTAACAAGTTTTCCATATCCGCTTTGAGTTCCTGCAAAAATTACAGTTCCTCCTCTTGAAGCATATACAGGAATATATCTTGCTCTTAGGTCAACTCCTGCATGGGAAATATATCTTTTAAGTACTGGATGGAATCTATTTCCATATGGACTTGAAACTCCCGTATAAGTTACCGGCATTTTAAATCCACTGCCAAGAGGTGCCATTTCAGTAACCACATCTATATCTGGATCTTTTAAAAATATCTCTTGCCCAACAGCAAGTTCCTCTGTTTCAAGAGCGTTATAATTTCTTATATCATCAACACTCACTTTATATTTATAAGCTATTTTATAAAGACTGTCTCCCTTTTTAACTTTATAAAACACCCCATTTACAGAGGCAATATCTATTTCCTGCCCTATTCTTATATTTGCAGTCAAATCAGGATTGTTCATTTTTATTATTGCAATTTTTTGGTTGAACTTTTCTGATATACCTGAAAGTGTATCCCCTGCAACAACTTTATAAGGTATTCTTTGAGGTTTTTGAAGAAGAAGTTTTGTATCTTCTAAATCACCAAGTATTTTTTTACCTGCTGTATCATAAATTTTGTGAATAGTATAATAGTTACTGCTAAGAAGAGAATATCCTCCATTTTCTTCATCAGTTTCCTGATAATAATCTGTAAATTTCTCTAAATTTGTAATTTCATCACTGAAAGGTCTTAAAGTTACATTTATAACCCCAAAACCTGTTATTCCCACTATTGTAATAATTATTGCAAAACCAAGATGTTTTGCTTTTATTACACCTAAAATTCCCATAATTATCTTAGCAAAAAAAATAAGAACATCAATTAATTTTTCTGCTATAAAAACAAAAATATCAATACATCTTTTCATGCCTTTGTTCTTTCTCCTCCATTAATCTGTAGCTTTTTACCAAGGCATCATTGCTTTTTGTGGAAGCTATTTTATCTATCAGCTGTTTGGCTGCTGTTGCCTTATCCAGCTGAGAAAGATATCTTCTTATTTCCCACACAAGTTTTAACCTTTCTTTATCTATCAGCAGCTCCTCTTTTCTTGTTCCTGATTTTTGAATATCTATTGCAGGATAGATTCTAAGCTGCGCAAGTCCTCTGTCAAGATGTATTTCCATATTTCCTGTTCCTTTAAACTCTTCGTATATAATGTCATCCATCTTGCTTCCTGTATCTATAAGAGCTGTAGCTATGATTGTAAGACTTCCTCCCCCTCTTATATTTCTTGCTGAACCAAAAAACTTTTTAGGATAATAAAGAGCTGTAGGGTCAATTCCTCCTGATATTAATTTACCACTTGAAGGAACAACTATATTGTAAGCTCTGGCAAGTCTTGTAAGAGAATCCATAAGTATTACTACATTTTCTCCATCTTCAAGCTTTCTTTTAGCTCTTTCAAGAATATCTTCTGTTACTTTTATATGATTTTTTGGATCTTCATCAAATGTAGATGAATATACTTCTGCTCCTGTTACATTTTCTTTTATATCTGTAACCTCTTCTGGTCTTTCATCTATAAGAAGAATCCATACTTCAACATCTTTGTGTTTGGCTATTATTGAATTTGCAATACTGCTTATAAGAACTGTCTTTCCAGCCTTTGGCGGTGCTACAATAAGCCCTCTCTGCCCTTTTCCAATAGGAGCAATAAGGTCTATTATTCTTCCTGATATATCATCAGCTCCTGTTTCCAGTTCTAATTTTTCATCAGGATAAGCAGGAATAAGTTCATCAAAAGGTATTCTCTCTTCTGCTTTTTCAATACTTCCCCCATTTACTAGAAGAACTTTTCTCATTGCATAATTTTTCTCTGTTCCTACAGGTTCTCTTACCTCTCCAAAGACTCTGTCATCAGGTCTAAGCTTAAATTTTCTGATTTGAGAAGCTGACATATAAATATCTTTTTCAACAGAAGTTTCTCTTAAAAATCCATATCCGTCAGACATTATATCTAAAACTCCGTCTGCCAAAACAAAGCCTTCTTCCTCTTCCATATGTTTTTCAATAGCTTCTATAATTTCAGATTTCTTTTTACTTTTTCCTATATCTGCACCAAGCTGTCTAGCTATCTCATTTAACTCTTTCAATAAATAGTTTTCTAAATTTATCATCTGTCCTCCATATTTTAGTCAGACACTATTTCTCCATAAAGAGTCCATGTTCTGCACTCATTTATTTTTACATCTACAAACTGTCCTTCAAGAGATGGATCTCCTTTGAAAAGAACTATTTTATTTGTAGAAGTTCTGCTTGAAAGTATCTCTTTATTTTTTTTGCTCGGTCCTTCAACTAAAACTCTCTCTATTTTTCCTTCATATTCCATACTCAATTTTTTTGAAATGCTATTTTGTAAAGACATAAGTCTGTGAAGTCTATCTTTTTTCACTTCATCATCAATCTGTCCATCCATAACAGCAGCTTTTGTTCCCTGTCTTATTGAATACATAAACATAAATGATGTTTCAAATCCAACTTTTTCTACTACATCAAGAGTATCTTGGAAATCTTCCTCTGTTTCTTGAGGGAATCCCACTATTATATCTGCTGTAAGAGATACTCCAGGAATTCTTGATTTTAATTTTTCTGCAAGAGCAATATATTGTTCTTTTGAATATCCTCTGTTCATTAACTTCAGCACTCTTGTTGAACCTGACTGCAAAGGCAGATGAAGACATCTTGCAATTTTTGGATTTCTTGCAATTACATCAATTACATCATCTGTAAAATCTCTAGGATGGGGAGATACAAATCTTATTATAAAATCCCCTTCTATATCGCAAATATTTTGTAAAAGATTTGCAAAAGTTTCATTTTCAGATAATCCTTTTCCATATGAGTTTACATTTTGTCCAAGAAGAATTATCTCTTTGTATCCTTTTTTTACAAGCTCTCTTGCTTCTTCAATAAGCTCTGCCATAGGTACTGAACGCTCTCTTCCTCTTACATAAGGCACAATACAATATGTACAGAAGTTATTACATCCATAAGTTATTGCTATTGAAGCTGTTTTTTTAGATTCAAAATCTGCATCTATTCTTGGAGGAAGTTCATCCTCATAATCAGTCATAACTATATGTTTTGCACTTCTGTTTTCTATCTCTTCAATAGCTTCAGGTATTCTTCCTATATTTTGATTTCCCATAACTATATCAATATAGTTGAATTTTTTTATAAGTTCCTGTCCCTGCTCTTGAGCAAAACAACCTGTAACAACTATTTTTGTTCCACGTTCTTCTCTTATTCTTTTTATCTCTCCAAGTTTTCCATAAATTTGAGTAGCAGCTCCCTCTCTTACAGTACAAGTGTTAAGAAATGCTATATCTGTTTCCTCTATATTATCAGTAAGTTCATATCCTAAATTTTCAAGAATTTTTTTTATTTTTGCACTTTCGTTTACATTCATCTGGCACCCATAAGTTATTACAGTTGCTTTCTTTGTCATTGTTCCTCCTAAATTTTTGTTCCAATTTCCTATTTTAACCTAAAAATTATACCATGATATAAGGGTATTTATCAAACAAAAATCTATTTAAAAATCTCTCCTGCTTCAAGATACCATAATAAAAGGTCAAAGCTATCCATAGGAATTCCTGTTTCTTTGCAGTATTTTTTCATTTTTTCCTCTATTTCAAGATATATTTTTTTAGTAAGAGTTTTAGGAACTTCATCTATAACTTGAAGTCTTACTAAATTTTTCAAAATATGTCTGTCTAATATTGCCACTTCATCTCCAAAACCTACATTTCTTAAAAAATGTCCTGCTTCTTTCCAAGCCATTCCTTTTATATTATTTACAATCCACTCTCTCTTTTCATTTACTGTTTTCATTTTAGAAAAGAAATCTTTTGTAATTATTTTTCCGTTTTCATCTGTCATCTGTTCTCTAAGTTCAACAAGATACTTTGCTTTATTATTTTTAAATCTCACAATATTAAGATATTCTGAAAGCTCTTCAGGAGTTCCTGTGAAAAGAATCCCATCCTCCCTCATATTTGTTATAGCTTTCCAAGCATTTCTCGCCTTTGATTGAGGAGTTAAAATACAAAAAGAAAGTTCTGCATGAATATCTTCATTACTTCCGTTTCTCCATATCTCTCTATACTCTTCAAGTCTTTTTTCTATATCCTTTTGTATCTCTTTATATTTTTTTTCAATTTCATAAAAATATTCGTTTTTCATCTGTTATTATACTCCTATATTTAAAATCTTTCCTCAAGCCAATTTACTATGGTATGACTTAGTTCCTGCTCTTTATGTACATATCTGTGTGTTGCATTTTTTATTATCTTTCCTGTAAAATCATGACATTTTGAAGATTTTTCCTGTATAATTTTCAAATCTTCCTCTGCTCCTCTTACTATTACACTGTCATTTTCAGCCAATATTGTAAGTATAGGTTTATTTATTTTTTTCAAAACACTATACTCCTCAGGATTTTCTACAAGAGGAAAAATATCTAAACAGCTTCCTTTTCTGAAATCATAATATGTTCTTGAACTTATAGGAAAAACTCCCAAAAGTTTTTTGCTGAGTATTCTCTTTGACTTTCTTGATCTTATATTTTTCTCTGCTTCTGCAAATAATTTTTTATATTCATCAGAACGGTTTATAAGTCCGCACGAATCAGGAGCAGATAAAAATATTACCCCGCTTATACTTCCCATACCTTTTTTATTAATATAATAAAGATTTTTTAAGCATCCCAAACTGTGTCCACACAAAATTATTTTTGAATATCCTAATTTTTTAGCTTCTTCAACCCACAAATCCACATCATATATAGACTCTCCAAATTTTTCAAAAGTTGAACCTATTATCTTTATCTGTGTTTTTCTGCTCACAGAATCTCTTACAACAAGGCTGTTTATAACTCCATGCCCTCTGTTATGCCCAAAAATAAAGCCATACCCTTTTTTTGATAATTCTTCTCCCAGTACACTTGCAAAAACATTTTCAATTAAATTATCAAACATTCCGTGAGTGAAAACAACACAAGTATCTTTCTCCTTTGTTCCTTCCCAATAACCTCCCAAAAGGTTTAATCCATCTACTGTATATCTATGAAGCAGTTTCATTTTCAGCACCTCCTATTTTAAAACCGAAAATAACACCCTCTTACATTATACAACGAAAATAGTTAAAATACCTAATTTAAATAAAAAAAGAGGCTGCAGCAAAAAATTTTATACAACTTTGCTTTAACCTCTTTATCTCTTAATATTTTTCCAAATCTACTGTTCCCTCAAAAGTTATTTGAGCTCCGCCAATAAGTTTTACTCTGTCAGAAAGAATCTTAACTTCCAGTTCTCCCCCTTCTGTAATAACTTTTATTCTGTCTTTCATTCCTTTCAGCTTATGGTATAAAAGTGCAGCAGAACTTGAACCTGTTCCACAGGCAAGTGTTCTTCCTGCTCCTCTTTCCCATGTAAATATTTTTATTTCATCATTTGAAACAGGAAGTACAAAATTTACATTTGTTTTTCTTGGAAATACAGGATGAACTTCCATTTTTGAACCAATTTCATTTATATTATACTGATTCTCTTTTTCTATAAATACCATAGTATGAGGAACACCCAGAAATATAGTGGAAAATACTATCTTCTCTCCATCTATTTCAAGAGTTTTATTAAAAGCATTTTCTCCTTCTGTAAGAACAGGAATTTCAGCAGGATTATATTTTATATTTCCTATTTCAATCTCTATTTTTTCAACTTCATCTTTTGCATTTATTTCAAGAGAAGCTGTTTGTATTCCTGCTAATGTTTCTATCTTCATAAAATTCTTTTTTACAATCCCTTTTTCATAAACAAATTTTACAAAGCATCTGATTCCATTTCCACACATCTCTCCCTGTGAACCATCACTGTTGTAATAATACATTTTTACATCACAAGTTTCACTTGGAAGAGCCATCATAACTCCGTCCCCTCCAACACCAAATCTTCTGTCACATAGATTTTTTATCTTTGGAACAATCTCCTCATAATTATATTTAAAACCATCAATCAACAGAAAATCATTTCCTGCTCCCTGCATTTTAGTAAATTTCATTCTTCCTCCTGATTAATCTTCAAAATTCATATCTGTTCTCACTAAATCTTCATATGTTTCTCTTCTCACAAGAAGTTTTGACTTCCCATCTTTTACCAATACAACAGCTGGTTTTCTAAGTCTGTTATAATTACTTGCCATAGAATAATTGTATGCTCCTGTAGTTGCAACAGCCAAAATATCTCCCTCTTCTGCTTTTGCAAACAGCTCATCTTTTATAAGCATATCTCCTGATTCACAGCATTTTCCTGCCACTGTTACCTCTTCTGAAACAAGTTCATTCATTTTATTTGCAAGACACCCTTCATATTCTGCTTGATAAAGAGCAGGTCTTATATTATCTGCCATTCCTCCGTCAACAAATATATATTTCATTCCGCTATGAGTTACTTTTGTTCCTCCTACAGTATAAATTGTTGTCCCAGCATTTCCCACAATACTTCTTCCAGGCTCAATAATTACTCTTTCAAGAGAGATATTATATTCTTCAAGTTTTTCCTCTAGTATCTCAACCATTTTTTTCATAACAACTGGAATATCAAGTTCTTTATCTCCCTCTACATAGTATATTCCAAATCCTCCTCCAAGATTAAGATATCTTGTAGTAAATTCTAATCTTTCTTTTACAGATTCAATAAAATCCATCATTGTTTCTATCTCTGCATAAAATGCCTTTGTATCAAATATTTGTGAACCTATGTGGCAATGAAAACCTAAAAGTTCTACATATTCTGATTTTTGAAACTCTTTTATTATATCATAAATTTTTTCTTCATATATTGTTTCTCCAAACTTTGAAGAGTCCTTTGATGTTTTTATATATTCATGAGTATGAGCTTCTATCCCTGGATTTACTCTTAAAAGTGCTTTTACTTTAGCTCCTTTTTCCTCACATATTTTTTCAAGTCTTTTAAGTTCATAAAAATTATCTACAATAATTGTCCCCACTTTATATTCTATACACATCTCAAGTTCTGTATCACTTTTATTATTTCCGTGCATATATACTCTTTCCATAGGAAACCCAGAATGTTTTATTGTAAAAAGTTCTCCATCTGATACTGCGTCCATTCCTATTCCAAATTTATTTACAAGCTGACACATCCCCACAGTTAAAAATGCTTTTGTTGCATAGATTACCTGTGTTTCAAATTTGTCAGAAGCAAAACATTCTTTGTATTTTTGAATATTATTTTCAATAAGTTTTTGATCCATTATATACAGAGGAGTCCCATATTCCTCTCTTAATTTTTCAACAGATACTCCTCCAATATGAAGTATCCCATTTATATTTTCAGAAGTCCCAAATAATCTCATCACCAACCACCCTTTATAAAATATTTCCTTATTTATAAAATAATTTTCTATTTTTGTACAATATACTTTTTATATTATCTGATATATAAAATATATACTTCATCTTTTTTACATTATTTTAAAACAACGACACTTTTTTTGATAAAATCTCCAGGAGCAGTATGAAGATATTTTTTAAATACATTACAAAAATGCTTGTAATCTGTAAACCCTACTTTTTCTGATATTTCATATATCTTATACTCCTGTGTTCCCAAAAGCTTTATAGATTTCTGTATTCTATACTTATTCAGTACATCTAAAAAAGTTTCCCCTGTTACATCTTTAAATTTTCTGCTGAGATAACTTGTACTTACTCCTAACTCCTCTGCAATATCTTTTATATTTAATTTTTCTGCATAAGAAGAAATTATTTTTTCCACAGCCTTTTCTACATACCTATTTTTGTCTTTTCCTAAATATATTTTTGGATTAAAAAATTCTGTTTCTTCATTGTCATCTGTTAATTCTTTTACAGTTTCCAAAGTTTCCAATTTTTTTATTTTTTCTTTAGCCTTTTTTAAAGCTTCATAAAATATGTCTTCATCAATAGGTTTTAGAATATAATCAATAACTCCCAATTTTATTCCCTCTTGAGCATATTGAAACTCTCCATAGCTTGTAAGAATAATTTTTTCAAATTTTAAATTTTTTTCCTGTGCCTCTCTCAACATTTCAAGCCCATCCATAACAGGCATTCTTATATCTGTTATTACCAAATCAGGTTTATACTTCTCTATTTTCTCAAGTCCATCTTTTCCATTTACTGCCTCTCCAACAACAGTATATCCTGCAGAAAGCCAATCAATTGTTCCAATAAGTCCTCTTCTTATTATATCTTCATCTTCTACAACCAGTACTTTTATCATCATTTCTCATCCCCCTTTTTCAAAGGAAGAAGAATACGAACAGCTGTCCCCCATTTTTTACTGCTTAAAATTCTAAGTCCATACTCTTTCCCATACATAAGTTGAATACGCCTAAAAATATTATAAATACCTATGTGATCTTTTATTTCAAGGCTATTCTTTTTCAATCGTTCTTTTATTTCGTGTAAAACTTCTTTTTCCATTCCTTTTCCATTATTATACACTACCATCATCAAAATATTTTTTACTCTCTTTGCTTTTATATATATTGTCATCTTCTCTGTTTGTGTATAACCATGTTTGATAGCATTTTCAATTATAGGCTGGATGATAAGTTTTGGCACTGCACAACTTTCCAAATCTTTATCTATCTCTATATTATAATCAAATTTTTCCCCAAATCTATATTTTTGAATATCCAAATAGTTTTTGGTATATATCGTATCTATTTTTAAAGGTACTTCTGATGTTCTGTTTTCTATACTAAATCTCAAAAGAGAAGATATATTTATTATTATTTTATTTGCCATTGAAATATCTGATTTTATTGTATATCTCAGCATTTCAAGAGTATTAAAAAGAAAATGAGGATTGAATTGACTCTCAAGCTGTTTTATTTCAAGAACAGCACTGTGTCTTGCTTCCTCTTTATTTATTTCAATAAGTTTCTTTATATTTAAAAGCATATCATTATATGAATTTGCAATAATTTTAAACTCATCATTGGTATCTACTGAAAGTCTGGTATCAAGATCTCCTGTCTTTACATTCTCAATAGCTTTTACAATATCTTCTATAACCTTTGTCTTTTTTTCTGCAATTATTTTTGCCACAAAATACATAGAAATAAAAATCATAAAGAAAAATAACAACATATAAAATATTCTATCCATAAAATTATCCACAATATATTCTACACTGGAAAGAGTGTAAACAATTATATTTGAATAATATATTTCTTTCTTATTTGTATAATATCTCTCATTATTTATGAAAGAATATCCCTCTGCCTCCCTCAACTCTTTTTTTATTTTTCCAAATCTATCTTTGAAATTTTCATTTGTAGTTATTCCTATATTTCCATATTTATCTGTTACAACCACATTAAAAGAGCCGTTCTTTCCTATAAGTTCCCTCAAACTGCTGTCCAAAATATTATAAACTGCAAATCCCACTATCTCATTATTTTTTCTTATAGCTTTTCCAACAGAAAAAACACTGGTTGTTTCATCTCTAAAATGGAGTTTATTTATTTTTAAAATTATTCCCCCTGGATATCCTATCATTCTGTTAAAAAGTCCCCAATTATACCCATTTATGCTTCCAATAAATTTAGCATCTGACATTATTATATGAAGCTCTTTATCATAAATAATAAAATTTCCCTCTACACTCATCGAGTTTATTGAATCATATACTTTTTTATATACAATATTATCTGCTTTCCCTTTTATTACTGCATTTATCACATCATTATCAGAAGAAATTTTTTCTACTTCATTAAAATATCCCCTTATTGTTTCATCAAGATTTTTGGCAAGAATTTTAGTATTTTTGATGTTATCATTTTTTATTGCCTTATATTCTAAAAAATATATTACTCCACGCCCTGTGATTGCAAAAAATATAATGGGAACGAGCATATACAGAATTAAAGTTTTTCTAAGCTGTTCCTTAAAGCTCTCGAATCTTTTTTCCTTCATAAAAACCCGTTCCCCTTTTCATAATATATATTCTATTTTATCACTTTATTTCACTTTATACCAATATTTTTATTTTATTATATATTGACATCTTTTCCTCCTGTTACCTTAAAGAATATCAGAAGAGAAATTATTGTTGTTACAGTAAGTATTGTTGAAAGAGCTGCTGCTGTTCCATAACTTGCTCTTATTACCTCTGTGTAAATTGAAACTGACATTGTTCTTGTTACACCTGTATACAATATTACTGATGAACTAAGCTCATTTATTACAGTTATCCAACTTAATATTGCTCCTGATAAAACTCCGGGAAGCATCATCATAGCTGTAATTTTAAAGAAAGTTTTTACAGGAGAGCATCCCAAACTTATAGATGCTTCCTCAAGACTTGGGCTTATTTGGTACAAAATTGCAGCTGATGAACGAAGAGTATACGGCATTCTTCTTATAACAAATGAAATCACAAGTATTGCTGCTGTTCCGCTAAGAAGTATAGGTTTGCTGTTAAATGCAAGAAGAAGAGTTATACCTATTACAGAACCTGGAATAATATATGGAAACATTGTCATAGTATCAATTACTGATGTAAGAAAATTTTTCTTTCTTGTTGAAATATATGCAATAAACATTCCCATTAAAATTATAATAACAATAGCAGTAAGCCCATAAACATAAGTATTCACTATTGCATTTCCCATTCTTGAAAATACTTTTTCATAACTTTCAAAAGAAAATTCTCTCACAAACATAGAACCTCTAGTTTTTAAGAAAGAGGTATAAATTACAGTTATTTGAGGAATAATAGATAAAAATACAACAAAATAAATAAATATATGCATTAAAATCCCTTTTATTCCTTTCATCTCTTTTGGCTGAATAGGTCTTATTGAACTCATTACAAATGATTTTTTATTAACGATATATTTTTGTCCCAAGAAAAGAACAATAGTTATTATTACAAGAATTGTCGCCATTGCTGCTGCAAAGTTTGCACTTCCTCCCATCTCTCCAACAAATTCAGAATAGATAAGAACTGGCATTACATTATATCCCTCTCCTATAAGCATTGGAGTACCAAAATCTGCCATTGCATTCATAAATACAAGCAATGCTCCTGATAAAAGTGTAGGCATTATAAGAGGCATTATTATTGTACAAACTTTTTTCACTGTACTGCACCCTAAACTTTCTGCAGCTTCACTCAATGAAACATCTATTTTTTTCAATGCCCCTGAAACATATAAATAGATAAATGGATAAAGTTTTAAAGTAAATACCAAAAGTATTCCTGTAAATCCATAAATTGTAGGAAGTCTTATTCCAAAAACATCTCTGAAAAACTCTGTTACTACCCCACTTCTTCCACATAGAAGTACCCATGAATATGCTCCAATAAAAGGAGGTGAAAGCATAGATATAATAATTAAAACCTCTATAAGTCCTTTTAATCTTATTTTATATGATGTCATAAAATATGCAACAGGAACACCTATTGCCACAGCAAGAATCGTTGTACAAGAAGTTACTTGAAAGCTATGTATAAGCCCTTGATAATAATATTTTCTGCTGAAAAATCTTATAAAGTTTGTCATGCTCCACACATCTGTTTCAGGATCTTTAAAACTGCTAAGGAATAAAGAAAACAGAGGATAAATTAAAAACAAAGTAAATATAAGAGCTATAATAAGAGTTACAGCTGTCCAGAAATCCCATTTAATTTTCTTACTCAGCATACACCTCAACTCCCTTTATAAGGCTTTTTGCTCCATCTTCCGTAAAAATATTTATCTTTGCTCCATTAGGTTTTAGCATAAGCTCATCTCCTACATTATAAATATGAGCTGCATGTCCTATATCTTGAGAAAATTCAAGAGGCGGCATATCAGGAACTATTTCATCTTCTCTTACTGTTATTTCATAGTTATTATATTTTCCTAAAAATGTACTTGTTTTTACTTTTACTTTTATTCCTTCATCTGAAACAGAAAATTCTTCAGGACGAACTGCAATAATTATCTCCTGATTGTTTTCAGCTTCATCACAAATATTATTCATAAGTACTTTATAACCATTTCTGAAAACTGCAAATTTATCATTTCCCTCAATCTGAATTTTTCCTTTAAAAAGATTTGAATATCCTATAAATGTTGCCACAAATTGATTTGACGGTCTTGCATATATATCATGAGGTTTTCCAAGCTGTTGAATAACTCCTTTATTGATTACAGCTATTCTGTCTGAAATTGCTAAAGCTTCCTCTTGGTCATGTGTAACATATACTGTTGTAATCCCAACTTTTTTCTGAATATCTCTTATTGCTGAACGCATTTCAAGTCTTAATTTAGCATCAAGATTGGAAAGAGGTTCATCCATAAGAAGCACACTTGGGTGAATCACTATTGCTCTTGCAAGAGCAACTCTCTGTTGTTGTCCCCCAGAAAGTCTTTCTGGAAGTCTTTCTTGATATTCAGCAATTTTTACTACATCAAGAATATCATCAATTTTTTCCTTCATCTCACTTTTTGGAGTTTTTCTAAGTTTTAAACCATATTCAACATTTTCTCTCACTGTCATATGAGGAAAAATTGCATAGTTTTGGAATACCATTCCAATATTTCTCTTATGAGGAGGTATATCGTTTATCACCTTATCATCAAAATATATCTCCCCACCCTCTATACTATTAAATCCAGCTATCATTCTAAGAAGAGTAGTCTTCCCACAACCTGACGGACCAAGAAGAGTAAAAAATTCTCCATTTTTAATATCCACAGACATTCCCGGAATTATTACATTGTTTCCAAATTTTTTTACAACATTTTTTACATCTATAGCTACACTCATTTTACACCTCTTTTTTATTTCTCTGTATTTAAGAATATCCACAACGAAAATAGTTGTGGATATTCAATAACATTATTTATTCGTAATTTTAAATCTATTTAGTATAGATATCTTTAAATTTATCAAGCCATTCAGCTTTTTTAGCTTTTACTACTTCAATATCATCTTCTATTACATTGATATCTTCTAGTTTCTTAAGTCCTTTTCCTGGCTCAACATCTTTTCTTATACTTCTTCTGTTAAGTTGTGCAGAAATCATTGACTGAGCTTCTTTTCCTGTTATGAAATCAACAAATTTCTTAGCATTTTCTTCGTTTTTACAATTTTTAATAATATAAACGCCATCAGGTTTAACAATTACTCCCTCTTCCATATATACAACTTTTACAGGACCACCAGAGTTAACATATTTTACTGCTCCCTCTTCAAAAGTAAGTCCAACTGTATATTCACCATCTGCAACACCTTTATATACTGCTGATGAACCAGAAAGAAGTGTGTAGTTTAAATTTTCCATTAGTTTTTCTACATATCCCCAACCTTTTTCAGGATCTCCGTTTCCCATTGCATAAAGCATATTCACTAAATGCTCAAAAGATGATGAAGATTTTGCTGGATCAGAAAATGCAATTTTCCCTTTTAATTCAGGGTTTAATACATCTTCATATCCTTCTATTTTAATATCTCCAATAAGATTTGTATTTATCATAATAACACTTGGTACAGCAGTAAATCTAGTCATATTTCCTTCTACATTTTTATAGGCATCATAGAATGCTTCTTCATTTGGTGAAGTATATGACATAAAGTAATCTTTTATAGGGTCAACTGTTGTAATTGTTCCTCCCCAAAGAACATCTGCAAGAGGATTATCTTTTTCAGATTCAACTCTCTTCATAAGTTCCCCAGTTCCTGCAGCTATAACCTCTACTGATACTCCTGTTTGAGTTTCAAATTCGTTAATTAAAGGATTTATAAATTCAAGAGGGTGAGGGCAGTATACTGTAAGGTTTCCAGCTCCTTTTGTTTCAGTTTTAGCTTCCTCTTTCTCTCCTCCACAACCTGTAAATAACATTGCAGCTAATAAACTAAGCATTGCTAAAAGTTTTTTTCTCATAATCTGCCTCCTTAATTATTTTGCTTTTTATGAAAATTTCTTTCTCTCTCTACTAAAAGGATAATACATAAAGAGAATATCTTCAATCCTTAAAACTATTATTTTATACTAAAAAATGAACTTTTAAAAATATTTTTGTATATTTTTAAATTTATTTTTTCTGTTATAGAGCAATAATATAAATTTCGAAATAAAAAATAGAGCTGCTGCAAATTTATAAATACAGCAACTCCAATTTTTCAACTTTATTCAATTCTTTCAAAAACATATTCTCTGTCAGAAGATAATTCCTCTCTAAAAATATATCCATAATGATTAAATTTCTTCAAATCTTCATAGTTCTGAATATTATTTTCAGTCATATATCTAACCATTTCGCCTCTTGCAATTTTTGAATATGTTCCTTTTACAACAAATTTTCCATTAGATTTTTCAACAAAAGAACAAGTAATAAAAATATCATCTTCTTTCAGATATTTTTCTATGCACTTTGAATATTCTTTTGAAGCTAAATTAATTATAACATTACTTTTATCTTTTACTTCATTATAAAGTTTATCGCCCCAAAAACTATACAAATCCTTAGAATCATCTATTTTTATTTTAGACTGCATCTCCAGACGATATGGAGTAATTCCATCAAAAGGTTTTAACACTCCATAAAATCCTGAAAGAATTCTTAAATTATTTTCTAAATAATCTAAATTTTCTTTTTTAAAATCAAAATTCAAAAAAATATGTTTAAATGTTATCCCATTATAAGTTAAAACAGCATTTGTTAAATTTTGAGTTAAATTCATATTTTTTATATGTTCAAAATTTTCATTTGCAATTTTATCATTACATCTCCAAATCTCTTTTAATTGAGAAAAATCTTTTTCTTTTAAAACTGATAAAATTTTCTTTGAATCTTCTAAAAAAACAGGAACTCCTATAGTATCAGAAGAGATTTTCTCCTGTGTCATAGTTTTAGCTGGGGATAAAATAATCCTCATTATACTTCACCAAGCATTTTTTCAGGATCATCAGCAGCTTTAACTTTATCATTTGCTTTTATTATTATTCCCTCTTCATCAATAAGATAAGTTGTACGAACTACTCCAAGAGAAACTTTTCCATAAAGTTTTTTCTCTTTCCAAACATCATATAATTTTATAACTTCTAATTCTGGGTCTGAAAGTAGTGTAAATTTAAGATTTTGTTTCTCTTCAAATTTTTTATGAGATGCAACACTGTCTTTACTTATACCAATTACTTCTACATTTTTTTCTGTAAATTGAGGATATCTTTCAGAATAACCACACGCTTGTTTTGTACATCCAGGAGTGTTGTCCTTTGGATAAAAATACAGAATAACTTTTTTTCCAAGATAGTCACTTAATTTATGTACCACTCCATTTTGATCTGGCAGAGAAAATTCAGGTGCTTTTTTTCCAACTTCCAACATAATTAAATCCTCCTTAATAAATTTATTTTATAAATCCACTGGCAATTACTTCGTAATTATTATCGTAAAGAACTACTCCCTGTCCTGGAGTAACAGCTCTCACTTTATCCTGTGTGAAAGAAACTTTAATTTCATTCTCTCCTATAACAGAAACTATACAAGGATGAAATTTATCTCTTGATCTTGTTTTTGCAAAACATTCCATTCCATCTAAATCTTTAATATTGTCTACTTTTATAAGATTTACATTGTCAGCAGCAAGAGATTCTTTAAATAACTCCTCATTACTTCCCATTATTACAGAGTTTGTTTTTTCATCAAGTTTTAATACATAAATAGGTTTTTCAGAAGATATTCCAAGTCCCTTTCTCTGTCCAATTGTATAAAAAGCAAGTCCTTGGTGTTTTCCTAAAATTTTTCCCTCTGTATCTACAATATTTCCACTTTTAGCTATTTTTCCATGAGTTTTTTCTATTAAAAATTCTTTTAATTTTCCATCTTCAACAAAACATATCTCCTGTGAGTCTTTTTTAGCATATACTCTCACCCCAAGATATTTCCCTATCTCTCTTACATCAGATTTTTCTATTTCACCAAGAGGAAATACTATATATTTTAATTTTTCTTTGTTTACTTGAGAAAGGAAATAAGCTTGATCTTTACCTAAATCATTTCCAACTCTTAATTTTCCATTTTCAATATTGCTGTAATGTCCTGTAGCAATAAAATCAGCACCTTTTTCAAGAGCAAAATCTATAAGTGCTCCCATTTTTATATATCTATTACATATCATACATGGATTAGGAGTTCTTCCATGTTCATATTCCTTTATAAAATAATCTATAACTTTTTCTTCAAAAGGTTTTGTTAAATCTAAAACATAATGCTCTATTCCTAAGTCATCACAAACTTTTTTAGCATCAGCATCTACACCTTTTTCACAAGTTATCATTGTTATACCAAAAACTTTATATCCTTGTTTTTTTAATATATATGCTGTTACTGAGCTGTCCACTCCCCCGCTCATAGCCATAGCTATTGTAGTATTTTCATTTTCTTTTTTGTATTCTAAAATTTCTTTAAAATTATTAATATCAAACATCTATACTCCTTAAATAAATTTTACAAAAGTATATCCAAAAGTAGCTATTCCAAAAGTAAGAATAATAAAGCTCGATATTTTGGATATCTTTATTAAAAGATCATCTGTTACAAATCTTTTGAAGTAAGTCAGTACCTGTACATTTATAAACCATGAGGCAACACCTGCTGTTCCTATTCCAGCAGCAAGAAATATATAGTTGTCAGCATCTGCCACTACACTCAAAAGAGTGTAAATAAATATAATTGAAACTATTCCTGTAACGTTTATCACTGACAGAAAAAAGCCTGAAAAATAATTCTGAATATTGTACTCATTAATTTTTGTAGGTTTCTTTATTACTACAGGAGTTTTTAATTTTTTAGCACCTAAAAAAATAAGACACACTCCTACCAGACCTTTAAAAAACATTTCATACTTTAATATAAAATCTTCAGCCTGATTAATAAAGAAAAAAGCAATAAGACCGTATATTACATCTGAGGTTACCATTCCCAACGCTGTTGAAAAACCGTCTTTTTTACCTTCTGTCAAAGTTTTTTCCATACAATACAGCCCTACAGGACCAAAGGGCAAAGAAAGAAGCAGTCCTGTAACAATCCCCTTAAAAAAAGTGATATTCAAACAATCACATCCTTTTAGTAGTTATTAGAATTTATAATCCCTATTTAATATTTTAGCATAAAGAAAAAGAAATATAAAGATTTTCTTATACAGTTTCTCCTTAATATAAAAACTGCCTGAATAAATTTTCAGACAGTTTATTTATTAAAACTATTTATATATATTTTCTGCTTTTATAAATTTTTCCGTTTCCTCTGTGATAAATTCAGAAATATTTTTTCCATTTTTTATTCTATCTTTTATCTCTGTTGAAGACACATTAAAATATGGATTATTCACTGTTATCATTTTAGGAGAATCTATAACACTTGTATATCCTTTTCTCTTCAGTACCACAACTGTTGAAAGTTCTAATATTTTTTTATATTCCTTCCACTTATCAAAATATGCTGCTGAGTCCTCTCCTATTATTTCAAAATATTCATGCTCCTGTCCATATTTTTCAATGAGAGCCTCCAGAGTTTTAAATGTGTAAGATATTCCTTCCATATCAATTTCCACAGAGGAAATCTCAATATTTTTAATATCTCCAAAAGTAAGCTCACACATCTTCATTCTTTTTTGTGCAGGAGTAAGATTATTTTTTCCATGAGAAGCTATTCCTATGGGAACTATGAGAAGTTTGTCTAAATCAAGTTGTTTTATTACAAACTCTGCTATATTTTTATGTCCTCTGTGAGGAGGATCGAAACTTCCTCCATATATTCCTATCTTCACTTCTAAACCTCTATTTCAAGCACAGCTTCCATAAGTTCTTTTTGATTTCCAGCTGTTTTTATAGAATCTCTGTTTTTTTTCACTCTGAAAATTTTTGATAAAGTTGAAAGAAGTCCTAAATATTCCTTACTTTTATCTTTAGGAGCTCCCACAAGAACAACTGTTTTTATAAGTTCCCCATCTATAGATGCAAAATCAACTGGATATTCAAGAACTGCAAGAGCTATAACAACATCTTTTACCCCTGAACTTCTGGCATGAGGAATAGCCACTCCCATTCCAATTCCTGTGCTTCCTATTTTTTCTCTTTCCATTATCTGATTAAAAAATTCATCTCTATTTTCTATAAGCTCTGTATTTTTTTCCATGAAAGAAACCATTGTCTGAAGAACTTCTTCCTTGCTCTTTTTTCCTTCAATATACATTATCAGCTTATTGTTAAAATATTTTATCATTTTTATACCTCCTTAGAAAGATACTCAAATATCTCAGCTGAAATCCCTGTCAGCATCTCTTTTTCTCTGTTTTCATTTTGAAAATCTTCTATTTTTTTCAAAAGTACAGCAGTAAATCTATTTTCATTTTCATAGTTATAACTAAGAAGTGCTAATAAATATCCTAAAATACAAAGTCCCTCTCTATTTTTATATATCTCTATATTATTTTTTATTTTTTCTCTCAATTCATCTTTTAAGATATTTTTTTCTTCTGCATTTTCATATTCTGAAAAATCAGCTCTCATCTTAGCTATATATGAAACTGTCAGATAAAGCACTTCATCAGAATATCCAAATTTTTCAAAATATTTTTTCATTGAATAAACTGCAAGAGATTTTTCAAAAGAGATATTATCCATAAGAGAGATTTGATACATCATCTTAAAAAACTCATTACTATCTCTCATATAAAGCTCTTTACAGTACTTCCCTGCAAAATGAAAATCCCCTCTTGCAAGAAGCTTGAAAATACTTTTTTCTATATTTTCAACATTATTCATTCTTTCTATTTTTTCAATCTTTGTTTTTTCTGTAAAATCTAAATTCTCTGCAATATAATCTGTAAAAACATTATCCTTTTCTGCAAAAACTGCTGCAGGAACAGCATAATTCATTCTTTTTCTTTTAATATTTCCTTTCATATCAACAGTGAAGTATGCTCTTTTGTCAAGCAATCCTGCACAGAAAGAGATAACTCCTTCTCTTCCAGACTCTGATAATATTTTTTCAAGTATCTCCTTTTTGCTGTCTTTTAAATCTTCCAGTACAAACATTATTTTATTTCACTCCTCTAAAACATTTTAGTGTATTATTTTCTATAAATTCAAATTCTATTTTCAGCACATATAAATTTTCAATGTAAATATGTTTTGGCAGCTTCACCACATCTTTTTCTGTTGTAATTATATATGAAGCTCTCATCTCTTCAGCCCTTCTCTTTATAAGTTCAATATCCTTTTCTTTAAAACTATGGTGATCTAAAAAGTCTATCCTCTCCATATAACTTGGATCAAGAGATGTTACTGTTTTTTGGAAATTAAGAGGATTTGCCAGTCCTGAAAACAATAAAACTCTTTTTCCTTTTACCCAAAACAGAGGCTTAGCATTTCCTTCTATATCACATAAAGATGTTATCCCATGTTTTGCCATTGAAACTGGTTTTTTATATTTTTTCTTCAAAAATCTTTTTAAAGTTTCTACTTCTCTTTCTCCCACAAGATCTGATTTTGTAATTATAAATTCAGAAGCTCTCTTTGCTGCAGGATGAAAACTTTCTCTCAAAGTTCCTTTTGGAAGAAGTGCTTCTCTTCCAAATGGATTTGTTGCATCTATAAGAACAATATCCCAGTCCCTGTGAAGTTTTCTATGCTGAAAACCATCATCAAGAATAATTGTATCCACATCAAAAGTTTCTTTTGCAAGTTTACATGCCTTATATCTGTTTTTCCCAACTATAACAGGAACTTTCAAATTAAGAGCATGGCTGTAAGGCTCATCTCCGCTTTCTTTAGATGTAACAAGAATATTTTTTCCATCAGATACTATAAGAGGCTCTGTTTTTCTCTTTCCTCTGTATCCCCTTGACACTACTGCAACTTTTCTTCCTTCCTGCATAAGTCTTTTGGCAAAATACTGAACAGCAGGGGTCTTTCCTGTTCCCCCCACTGTAATATTTCCTATACAGATAACAAAAACATCTTCAATTTTATTTATTTTTAAAATTTTTTTGTTATACAGCCAGTTCCTAAGGCTTGTTATACAAAAATATATATATGCTAAAATTTTCATTTTTCCCTCTTAATATAAATTTATCTCTACTTATACTATTGTACAGTTATTATAAATAAAAATCAAAGATTTTTTATTTTTTTATTATAATTTTATAATTTAACAGGCACAATTTTTGAAATTCCTATTTTTTTATTCATTGTTACCCCAAATAAAGTATCAGATGATTTCATAGTTTCCTTGTTATGTGTTATCATAATAAATTGTGATTTATCTGTAAATTCTTTAAGTTTACCAATAAGTTTTTTGGTATTTTTTTCGTCAAGAGCAGCTTCTATCTCGTCAAGGAAAGTAAAAGGACTTGGTTTATACATAAATATTGCCATAATAAATGCAATTGCTACCATAGACTTTTCCCCTCCTGAAAGAAGTGTCAAAGACTGTCTTTTTTTATTTTTAAATTTTACATAAATTTCAACACCACAGTTTTCATATGAATCTTCATTTGAAAGAACAAGATTTCCCTCAGAGTTATCAATTGTTTCCATACACATCAGATTGAAATTTTTATTTATATTTTCATAAGCATCATGGAATCTTTCTTCTATAGCTTTTGAAATCTCATCAATTATTTCAAGAAGAGATTGTCTGCTTTTTTCCAAATCATCTTTCTGTGCTTTTATAAATTCATATTTTTTATCCAGCTCTTTAAACTCTTCTACTGCTAAAAGATTTACAGTTTCAAAATCTTTCAATTTATTTGTAAGATTTCTCGCTCTGTCTGACATCTCTCTGTAATTAAGTTCTGCAACCTCTTTAGCCTCTATTGAATCAAGCTGAGAAAGAGTATCTTCCAGGGCAAGAATTTTTTCTCCAAATTGAATCACTTTTTCTCTTTCTGATTTTAGTTTTTCACTCTCTCTGTATTCCTGTGTTTCAAAATCTCTTATTATTCCTGTAAGTTCTTTTTCTTTTATCTCTAAAAGTGCCTCTTTTTCTTTGGAAATTTGAAGTTCTCTATTTTCTCTTTCATATTCAGCCTGTTTTTTCTCTCTGCTTTCTTCTGTTTCTTTTAAAAGTTCTCCAGATTTTTCTATCTCTTTTTCAAGTCTTTCCACATTATTTTCTATAAAAGATATCTCTTTTTCTATCTCATCTTTTTCAGAAATACTTTTTTCTCTTTCACTTTCAAGCTGAACAAGTCTGTCTTTGCTGTTTAAAAATTTTATTTTTATATCAGCAAATTCATCATTAAGATTTTTTATCTCTCCATTTAAATTTTGAAGCACAAGAGTATCGGAATCTATTTTTTCTTTTAGTTCCTTTGTAACCTTTTCTATATTTTCTTTTCCAAGATTAGAATTTGCTATACGCTTCTCATATTCTTTGGCGTACTGTTCCTCCTCTTCTTTCTCCTGAATAAACATATTTCTGTTTTTATTTAGCTTTTCATCTTTCTGTTTCAGGCTTTCATATTCCTCTGTATAAAGTTTTATATTTTTTCTAAGACTTTCTTCCTGAACATCTATTTGATATATCTCATTTTCAAGATTTTCAAGTTTTTTACTGTATCCGTCAAGAAGCTCTCTATTTTCTGTAATTCTCTTAGTAAGTTCTCCCAAAAGAGTTTCCAGTCTTTTCATCTCTTTTCTTCTTTCAAACATCTGAGTAATTGCAGAGTTTTTACTTTCTCCTCCTGTGATTCTTCCGCTTCCGCTTATAAGCTCTCCTCCAAGAGTTACAATATTTCCTGAATAAAGATTTTTCTTTGTAATTGAAACAGCTGTATCAATATCTTTTACTATCATAAGATTTCCTAAAATCATATCGATAACTTTCTGATATCTTTTATCAAAATTTATAAGTTCAGAAGCTCTTCCAATAATTCCATCATAAACAGGAAACTCTTTTCTTGAAAAAGTTTTTATTGTATCAAGAGCAAGGAAAGAAGCTCTTCCAACCTTTCTTTCTTTTAATATCTCAATACATTTTTTAGCAACATTACTGTCATCTACAACAATATCCTGAAGATTTCCTGGAATTGCAGATTCAACAGCCTTCTCCAAATATTCAGGAATAGAGATAAGTGATATCAAAGCTCCGTTTACACCTTTTAATCCACAGTTTAATATCTCTTTTACACCTTTAAAAAATCCATCATTATTTTCTTCAAATCTCACAAGGCTGTCATATTTTACTCTGTTTCTGTTTTCCTCATTTTCATCTCTTCTTAAAATTTCAGAAATTTTATTTGTATTAATACTTATCTCTGATATCTGTTTTTCACAAATCTGTTGTCTTTCCTCTGTTTCTTTCAGCTTTCTCTCTTTTTCAATTTTATTTTTTTCAGCTGTTTCAAGAAGCTCTTTATTGGATTTTATTCTTTCTTCAACTTCTGCAATCTCTTCTTTTAAAGAACTTATTTTTGAATTGCTTCCCTTTACTCTTCTGGAAGAACTTTCTATATCATTAAGAAACTGAAGTTTTTCTACTTCAAAATCAAGAACTTGTCTTTTTTTAACTTCAATATCTCTTTCTATTTCTGCTTTTTCTTTATCTCTTTTTTCTATTTCATTTTCATATTTTGAAAAATCTGTTTCTCCTGATTTTATATCAGTCTGTATTTTTTCTTTTTCCTCTGCAAGTTTTTTTAAATATTCCTCTGCTCTTACAGATTTTTCTTTTGAAAGAGTTAGTCTTTCTTTTTTATCTGCAATATCTCTTTTATATGCTTCCTGTCTTTCTGCAAGTCTTGCTTTCTCTCTTTCAAAATTATTTATAAGAGTTTTTAATTCTTCATTTTTATCAAGAGTACTTTCAATGAATGTTTTTAAATTTGCTCTCTCTGTGCTTATCTTTAAAAGTTCCTCATTGTTTTCTCTTTTATTTTTTTCAAGGTTTGAAAGTCCCTCTATCATCCCTGTTATTTTTTCATTTGTTCTTTCAAGAAACTCTCTGTTTTTTTCAAGATCGTAAACTGTAAGTCCTTTATTTATTGAATCTCTTTCATTTTTTAATTCAAGAAAAGCCATTGCTCTTTCAGCCTGTTTTTTTATTTTAGCTCTGTTTTCACCTGTTTCATTTAATACAAGCTCTATTTTTTCAACTTCATTGCTTACATTTTCAAGTTTTTTCTCAGATTCATTTTTTCTTTGTTGAAATTTCTTTACTCCTGCAGCTTCCTCTATTATCTCTTTCACCTCTTTTTTAGATGATGAGATAATTCTTTCCACCTTTCCTTGTCCAATAACAGAGTAAGCAGATTTTCCCACTCCTGTATCCATAAACATATCATTAATATCTTTTAATCTTACTCTTCTGTCATTTACAAGATACTCATTTTCCCCGTTAAGATACAGCTTTCTTGTAATTTTTGCTGTATCCTCATTTATAGGGAAAAATTTATCTCTGTTATCAATATAAAGAGAAACTTCTGCACTGTTTGCAGGTTTTTTCTTGTCCCCTCCTGAAAATATTACATCCTTGCTCTCTTTGGCTCTTATATTTTTATAAGACTGCTCTCCAAGAACCCATAAAATAGCGTCAAGAATATTTGATTTTCCAGAACCATTAGGACCTACAATTGAAGTTATTCCCCCTTCAAAATCTATTTTTATTCTTTCTCCGAAAGACTTGAATCCATATATTTCTACGCCTTTTAAATACATGAGTATCTCCTTAGTTACAGTATATATTTGTCCAGATTTTCATCTTCAAATTGATTTTTAAATACTTTTTCCACATATTTTTTATCAATAGTTATTTTTTTAGGCTCATTATAAGGAGCTTCAAACATTATCTCCCTTAATATAAGTTCTATCATTCCTGCAAGTCTTCTAGCCCCTATATTTTCAACATTATCATTAAGTTTTAAAGCATATTCTGCCACAGCTTCAACAGCCCCTTTTGAGAATGAAAGTTCGACATTATCAGTTTTTAAAAGTGTTTTATACTGATCTAAAATATTAAACTCTACCTCTGTAAGAATTTTTATAAAATCCTCCTTAGTAAGATCTTTCATCTCTACAACTATTGGAAATCTTCCTTGAAGTTCAGGCATAAGGTCTGAAAAATCAGATTCTGAAAAAGCTCCTGCTGCAATAAATAAAATATGATCTGTTGCTACAGGTCCATAATTTGTCATCACTGTTGTTCCCTCTACTATAGGAAGAATATCTCTTTGTACCCCCTGTCTTGATACCTCACTTCTTCCGCTGTTCTCTCTTTCAGCAATCTTATCTATTTCATCAATAAATATTATTCCGTCTTCTTCTGCCATTTTTAATGCTTGTGGAATTATCTCATCCATATCAAGATTTTCATTTATCTGTTTATTAAGAACAAACTCAATAGCATCTTTAACTTTCATTTTAAGTTTTTTATTTTTCTTATTGTTGTCAAAACTAGACATAATATTTTCAAGAACACTTCCTATTTCACGATCATCTGTAGCTCCTACAACTTCCACAATAGGTGCTCCCATATTTGACATCTTAGGTTTTTCTACTTCAACCTCTTTATCATCATATTTTCCCTGAAGAATATGATTGATAAGTTCATTTTTAAATTCATCATTTAAAGTATCCAAATGATTTAGTTTTTTGGCAACCTCCTCAACAGCACTCATATAATACTCTTCTCTTAACGATTCTATTTTTTTATTTTTTAATTTTGTTATCGTTACAGCCACAAGATCTTTTATTATGCTCTCAACATCTTTTCCAACATACCCTACCTCTGTATATTTTGTTGCCTCAACTTTTAGAAAAGGAGAATCTGTAATTTTTGCAAGTCTTCTGGCAATCTCTGTTTTTCCTACACCTGTTGATCCCATAAGAATTATATTTTTAGGTGTTATCTCTTTTCTTAGATTTTCATCTTTTATTGCTTTTCTTCTATATCTGTTTCTCAAAGAGATTGCTACATTCTTTTTAGCTTCCTCTTGAGAGATTATGTATTTATCAAGTTCTTCCACAATTTTTTTTGGAACTAATATATTATCTGTCATAACTGTGTTCTCCTCTTAAAAAAGGACTGTTGTAAACAGTCCTGTTTATTTTAATATTTTATCAATATTTTCTTTCAGCTTTTCAAGAGCTTTTGCTCTGTGGCTTATTTTATTCTTTATTTCAGGAATTTCTGCAAGAGTTTTTCCATATTCTCTCATAAAGAAATGGGGATCATATCCAAATCCCTCTGTTCCCACAGGAGTATCGATAAATTCTCCCTCAACCTCTCCTCTGAAAGAGTGAACCTCTCCGTCTGGTTTTGCGATAGAGATTACACATACGAATCTTGCTTTTCTGTTTTCTATGCCTTGAAGTTCTTTTACAACTTTCATATTATTGTCAAGATCATTTCCATGCTCTCCTGCATATCTTGCAGAGTATACTCCAGGAGCTCCGTTTAAAGCGTCAACACACAATCCAGAATCATCAGCCACTGTTATCATATTTGTAAATTTAGCTATTTCTACTGCTTTTTTCTGTGAATTTGCTTCAAATGTATCTCCATCTTCTACAACTTCAGGAATCTCAATTCCATCATTTATAGAAAGAATCTCTATATTATCCATTTTAAATATTTTTTCTATCTCTTTTATTTTGTTTTTATTTCCTGTTGCTAAAAATATTTTCATCTTAAAATACCTCTCCTGAATATTCTTGAATATTATTCATTTGAAATTCTTCATAAAGAGTTTTTCCTTGAATATCAAGAAGTTGTCTTATTCCTACTTCTGCCATATCAAGAAGAGTATTAAGTTCTGCTCTTGTATAAGTAGCTTCCTCTCCTGTTCCCTGAACTTCTATAAATTCTCCTTTATCGTTCATTACAACATTCATATCCACTTCAGCTGCTGAATCTTCACTGTATTTAAGATCTATCATAGGAATTCCGCTTACAATACCAACACTTATTGCAGCTACTTTTGAAATAAGAGGATTTTCAGCAAGTTCTCCGTTTCTTACCATTCTTTCTACTGCCATAGCAAGAGCTATATATCCTCCTGTTATAGAAGCTGTTCTTGTTCCTCCGTCAGCTTGAATAACATCACAGTCAATTGTTATAGTTTTTTCACCAAGTTTGTCAAGATTTATACAAGAACGAAGAGATCTTCCTATTAATCTTTGTATCTCCATAGTTCTTCCTGAAAGTTTTCCCTTAACAGATTCTCTTTGTGTTCTTTCACCAGTTGCTCTTGGAAGCATAGAATATTCTGCTGTTATCCAACCTTTTCCTTGTCCTCTTAAAAATGGAGGTACTTTATCTGAAACAGAGGCTGTACATATTACTTTTGTATTTCCAAAAGATATAAGTACTGATCCTTCTGCATGAATTGTATAATTTCTTATAACATTTACTTTTCTTATATTGTCAACTTCTCTGCTGTCTTCTCTTAAAATTTTTTCCATTTTAATTTCTCCCTATTTTTCATTATTAAATTGTATATTGTAAAGTCTAGTATATATTCCATCTTTTTCAAGAAGCTCGTGATGAGTTCCTATCTCTTTTATTTTTCCTTTTTCCATAACTACTATTTTATCTGCACCTGTTATTGTTGAAAGTCTGTGAGCTATTACAAAAGTTGTTCTTCCTACCATAAGTTTTTCAAGAGCATCTTGCACAAGTCTTTCTGATTCTGTATCAAGAGCTGAAGTAGCTTCGTCTAAAATCATTATAGAAGGATTTTGAATAAGAGCTCTCGCTATTGCAATTCTCTGCTTTTGTCCTCCTGAAAGAAGCACACCTCTTTCTCCTACCTCTGTTTCAAATCCTTTCTCCAAATCAACAATAAAGTTGTAAGCATTTGCCATCTTAGCAGCTTTTTCTATCTCTTCTCTTGTTACTTCATCTTTTCCAAAAGCTATATTTTCAGCTATTGTTCCACTAAATAAAAATGTATCCTGTGGAACCATTCCAATATGATTTCTGAAATTTTTCAAAGAATAATTTCTAATATCAATATCGTTTATTTTTAGACATCCCCCTTGAGGATCATAAAATCTTGGAATCATATTTACAAGAGTTGTTTTTCCACTTCCGCTGCTTCCTACAAAAGCTACAATTTCACCTTTTTTCACCTGCAGATTTATATTCTGTAAAACTTTTGTTTCTGATTTAGGGTATGTAAAATCTACATTTTCAAATTTTATACTGTCTATATTATCAGGAAACTTCTCTGGAGTGTCGATATAGCAATCAATCTCTTTATGTTCATTGAACATCTCCATAACTCTGTCCCCTGAAGGAATAATTTCATACAGTTCACTGTTTCTTGAAATAAGTTTTTTAAGCGGCGACTGCATAAGTCCAATAGCTGTTATAAACGATATAAGATCCCCTGCTGTCATTGTCCCTGCATAAACTATCTGATAACCTCCATAAGCTGCAACAAGAAGTATCATTACAGTTGCTAAAAGTTCGTTAAGCGGAGATATCTTAGCTTTTATTTTCTGAGCCTTATATATTCTCTCCATCTCTTCAGCAGTTACATCTTTATATCTTTCCACAGTCATATCGACTTTATTAAACCCTTTTATTACCTGAATTCCTGCAAGAGATTCCTGCATAAAAGCTGTTGCAAGTCCAATTGTATCCTGTCTTACTTTTCCCGATTTTCTCATTTTCTTGCTGTATTTTTTTATTACTCCAAGCATAGCAGGAAGTACTGTAATAGATACAAGAGCAAGAACAAAATCAACCTGAAACATTCTTATTAAAAAGATAAGAACAAGAGTAAACTCTTTAAACATTTCAAACAATAAAAATCCTATTTTTCCAAGGCTTGAAGAATCTCCAGAAAGTCTTGCCATCAAATCTCCCAGCTTATTTTGTGTAAAATAAGACATAGGCAGATTTTCAATGTGATCAAATATATCTATTTTGATATCTCTTCTTATTTTTTCTGTTAAATATGCAGATGTTGTAGATGAATAATAAGCTGTTATAAGTTTAAGAGCTGTAGTAACGAAAATAGCAATTCCTATAAGCACCATTACTTTTCCGTTTTTTGATATTAATACATCATCTACAAGATATTTTGTAAGCCATGCAGGAGCAGCTCCAAGTGCAGAAGAAAGAGAAGATATAATCACTGTCCATATAAGAAGTCCCTTATATCTTAGACTGTATTTTAGAAATCCTCCCAATGCATCACTTTTATAAACCTGATTTAATTTATCTTTTATCATGAATTATGTCCTCTCAATATATATTCCCCATAATTTTTTACAACATCTTTTCCTGACAATCTTTCTCTTATCTCTCTTATATCCTTTTCCACTTGATCAGCCTTGTTTTTCATTAGGTTAAGCTGAAATAGAATCTCACTGCTGGTACATTTTTCTTGTAAAAGTTCAGGATACACCTCTCTGTTAAGAGTAAGATTTGGCAGAGAAACAAATCCCAGTTTTAAAATATTTCTAGCTATAAAAGCATTTATAGGATTTGTTCTATAAATTACAACGGCAGGAAGTCCCATAAGAGCCAGTTCAAGGGTTACTGTTCCTGAAGCAGCAATAGCTGTTTCTGATTCTTTTACAGCCTCTTCAAGAGTTGCTCTTGTTATAATAAGATTTGGATATTTTAAAAGTTTTTCCTGTATCCAACCAAAAGGTTCTGTACTGTGAAGTCGAAGAAGAAATTCTTTGTCAGGTCTTGCATTTACCACTTCAAGCATAACAGGAAGAAGTGATTGTATCTCCTGTTTTCTGCTTCCTGGTAAAAGAAGAATCTTATCCCCTCTGTTTTCTATAGCAGAATATTTTTCAGAGAAAGGATTTCCATAATAAACAGCATTTACTCCATGCTTTTTATAAAATTCTACCTCCCATGGAAAAATTACCATTATATGATCTGCCAGTTTCAAAGTATTTATTCTTTTTTCTCCCCATACCCAAAGTTTTGGCGGTATATAGTAGTATACTTCCACTTCAGGAACTTCTTTTTTTAAAAGTTTTAAAAAAGCTAAATTAAATCCTCCATAATCAACAAGGATAACCTTATCTATTTTATTTTCTTTTATAAATTCCAAATATTCTTTAGCTTTTTTCTTAAGGTATCTATATTTTTTTAAAGCCTCTGTAAATCCCATAACAGCAATATCTTTTATGTCTTGAATGATATTTACTCCTGCTGCTCTGCAATGTTCTCCAGCTGTCCCGTAAAATTCTACATTACTGTCTATTTTTAAAATATTTTTTACTAAGTATGAGAGATGAAGATCTCCGGAAACCTCTCCTGTCGATACAAATATTTTCATATTTTTTGCTCCTTAATTTTAAGGTTTTATTCCCATTATAAATATATTGTGTTTATCGGCAAGTTTTATTGCTTCTTCTTGATCTGTAAAAATCATCTTTCCTGCCTCTCCCACAATACCTTTAGCTTTTATCTCTGCAAGTCTTTTTATTGTTTCTATTCCAACAGTTGGAATATCCACTCTCATATCCTGCTGAGGTCTTGCCATTTTTACTATTATACAGCCATCTCCTCCAAGTTCCCCTCCTCTTTGGATAGTTTTATCTGTTCCTTCTATCCCTTCAAGAGCTACAACAGAGGAATCTTTACATACAACTGTCTGCCCTGCATCTATCTCACTCAGATGTTTGGCTGCTTCTGTTCCTATTTTTATTGTTTTATAATCATCTTCATTTGGCTTTATTTTGGTATAGCATTTTTCTTCAAACATAATTTTTTTTAAAAGATAGTTCTGAGGCAGAACTTTTATTCCATTAAGTCTAAAAAATGCAATAACGGCAAAAAGGAGAGTTTCATCTTTTTTGTCCGGAAGACTGTTGACTATTTCCTCTCCATATTTATCCAGCTGCATATCTTGGAAAATTACTTCTTTTTCAACTTTTCCAATCATAACAACTTTTTTTATTCCATTTAGAATAAGATATTTTGTGATATTTCCTACTTCACCTATATTAAATCTTTTAAAATTTTTATATTTTTTTATCTCTTCTTCAATAGTATCAAACAGTCCTATGGGAAATACTTCTATTTCACTGTTTTGTTTTTCTGCTTCTTTTAAAAAAGAGTAGGGAAGTTTTCCGTTTCCGACTATCACACCTATTCTTTCCATTATTTTACTATCCCCCGTTTACTGTTTTTTATAAAATTAACAAGGTACATTACATTTTTACTTTCAGAATAAGTTTCTTCCAGCTCCTGAAGTGCTGTTTTTAAAGGAAGACCTTTTCTGAAAATTGTTTTATAGGCTCTCTTTAGTTCAAGAAGTTCTTCATCTGTAAATCCTCTTCTTCTAAGTCCTACATTATTAAGTCCTACAGGTACTACTTTGTTTCCGTCAGCAAGTATAAAAGGACATACATCTTGAGTAACAGCTGATGCTCCTCCTACCATTGCATGAGCTCCTATTCTGCAGAATTGGTGTACTGGTGTCATTCCTCCGATAATTACCCAGTCTTCAACAACAACATGACCTGCAAGAGTTGCATTATTTGAGAAAATACAGTTATCACCGATTATTACATCGTGGGCAACATGGACATAAGCCATAATAAGATTATTATTCCCTATTCTTGTTTCCCATCTGTCATCAGTTCCTCTGTGGATAGTTACAAATTCTCTTATTGTATTATTATTTCCTATTATTGTTTTTGTAGGTTCACCTTTGTATTTAAGATCCTGATTTACTTTTCCTATAGAGGCAAAAGAATAAATAGTATTATTTTCTCCTATCTCTGTTATTCCTTCAATCACAACATGAGATTGAATCGTTGTATTTGCTCCTATTTTTACATCTTTTCCTATTATACAAAAAGGGCCTATCTTTACACCATCTTCTATAACAGCTCCTTCTTCTATTATGGAAGTATTATGTATCTCTACCACTTTTCTCCCCCTGTCCAGATATTATTTATCCATTATGCTAAAAGTAAACTTCACTTCTGCAACAACTTTTCCGTCAACTTTTGCAACTCCATTAGCTTTTACTATATTTCTTCTTTGTTTTTCGATTTGTGCTTCATATATAATTTGATCTCCTGGTCTTACTGGAGATTTAAATTTTACATTTTCGATAGCTGCGAAATAAGGAACTTTTGGATGTTCAGGATCTCCTTGTTGTTCAAATACAAGTACTCCAAGGCATTGAGCTATTCCTTCTACAATGATTACTCCCGGAACAATAGGGTGTCCAGGGAAATGTCCGTTAAAATATTCCTCATTTACAGTTACATTTTTAAGTCCTATTACTTTTTGATTTTCTATATCAAGCTCTAATATTCTGTCCACTAATAAAAATGGATATCTATGTGGTATTCTTTTCATTATTTCCAATGTATCTAACATATTTTGTATTCCTCCTGATTTGTTCTTTAGTACTATTATACCAAATTTTTTAATTTATTTATAATTTTTTTATAAGTTGTGCAAATTCTATGTCCAAAGCATGTCCAGCTTTTACTGCTATTATATGTGCTTTTATAGGTTTATTCAAAACTTTTAAATCCCCTATAATGTCCAGCATTTTATGTCTTACAAACTCATCTTCATATCTTAAACCGCTTGGATTCATAACTCCATCTTTTTGAATAACAATAGCATTATCCAAAGTTCCTCCAAGAGCAAGATTATTTTTCTTCAAATACTCTATCTCATAATCAAAACCAAAAGTTCTAGCATTTCCTATATTTTTTTTGTAGCTATCTAAATCTACATCAAGTTCAAGCATCTGTGTCTTTAAAAATGTATGATCGAATTTTATTGTATAAGTAAGTTTATATCCATTGTAAGGAAGGGCCACTATATGCTTGTCCCCTTTTGAAAGATAGATAGGTTCTGTAATAACTATCTCTTCTGTATCTTCTTGAAGCTCTTTTATCCCAGCTTTTTCTATCTCTTCTATAAATATTCTTGCACTTCCATCTCCTATTGGCAGTTCATTTTCATCAAGTTCAACAATAAGATCTGTTATTCCAAAAATATAAAGTGCTGATAAAAAATGCTCTATTGTATATACACAAGCACCAAATTCATTTTTAAGATTTGTTCCTCTTGTCAGATCAAAAGTATTTTCTATATCAAGGGCTATTTCATTTTTTCCCTCTTCCATATCCACTCTTTTAAAAATTATTCCCCCTTTTTCAGCAGGAATAAGGTGAAGCTTTATATTTTTACCTTTATGAAGTCCTATCCCCTCATAAAAAATCTCATTTGCCAGAGTTTTTCTTTTCAAAGTTTCCCCTCCTATTTTTTCAAAAATTTTTATTTCTTTAAGAATTTTTCAGCCAGTATCATAGCTATCTCTCTTTTACCGTCAACAAATTGTACCTGTATCTTCTTTTCATTTACTCCTACAATTTTTCCAAGTCCGAATTTTATATGAGTAACTGTTTCTCCTACTTTGTATGGAAATTCTTTGGCTGCTTCAAGCTGTTTCCCTAGCTTTTTAGTATCTGAAATAACATTAAGCTTCATTCCGCTTTGAGCAACTTTATTTATTTTTTCTGTTTCTTTTGAAGCAGACTGAATTAATACATTTCTTCTTATATCAAATAAATCTTCTGGAATTTCTCTGATAAATCTTGAAGGTGTTCTGTAATCCATTCTTCCATACATATATCTCATTGCAGCATGGCTCATATAAAGTTTTTCCTCTGCTCTTGTAATTGCCACATAGCAAATTCTTCTTTCCTCTTCAAGTTCAGAATTATCAATCATAACTTTCATAGAATTTGGAAAAACTTCATCTTCCATTCCTGCTAAAAATACCACAGGAAACTCAAGCCCTTTAGCATTATGGATTGTCATAAGTTTTACATATTCTCTTTCACTGTCCAAATCATCTGTGGCACTGACAAGCGAAACATTTTCAAGATATTCTCTAAGAGTTAAATTTTCCACTATATTTTCAAGCTCAATGATTGAATTTTTTAACTCCTCTATATTTTCTGTTCTTGTTTCTGCATCATCATAAGAGCTGTTAAGATATGAAAAATATCCTGTCTTTTTAATTATCTCATCAAAAAGTTCTGATACAGAAAGTTCCATACTAAGCTCTTCAAGTTCTGTCATCATATTTAAAAACTCTGTAAGTTTTTCTGTAACAGCTGTACTAAGTCCAGAAATATTTACTGCCTCTTTCAAACTGTCATAAATACTTAAACCTTTTTCCTCAGCATAGTTTCTAATTTTTTCTATTGTTTTGTCCCCTATTTTTCTTTTTGGAACATTTATAATTCTGTCAAGATTTATTCCATCTCTTGTATTGTTAATAACAGACATATAAGCAAGAATATCTTTTATCTCTGCTCTTTGATAGAACTGCATTCCACCAAAAATTTTATAAGGGATATTATATCTTAAAAATCCCTCTTCAAAAAGTCTTGATTGAGCATTTGTTCTGTAAAGAATTGTAAAGTCATTATACCTTCTTCCTTCATTTTTCATCTTTACTATCTCTTCTACAACAAAATTTACTTCATCACGCCCGTCACTGCAAGGTTTTAAAATTATTTTATCCCCAACAGCTTTTTTAGTCCAAAGTTTTTTATCTTTTGAAGTTTTATTATTTTTTATTACAGCATTTGCTGCATCAAGAATTACCTTAGTAGAACGATAATTTTCTTCAAGTTTTATCACTTCTGCATCTTTATAATCTTTTTCAAAATCTAAGATATTTCTGATATCTGCTCCTCTGAATCCATAAATACTTTGGTTCTCATCTCCAACAACACAAAGATTTCTATATTTTTGAGCAATTTTATTTATAATCTTATATTGAATATTATTTGTATCTTGATACTCATCAACCATTATATATCTGAATTTTTCCTGAAGCTTTTCAAGGATTTCTTGATTTTTAAGCAGTTCATAAGTATTTGTCAGGATATCTGAAAAATCCATTCCATTATTTTCTTTTAAAGTTTGATTGTATCTTCTATACACCTCACTTATTATATTTGCATCAGGCTCAAACTTATTATTTTTTTCATAGTCTTCTGGAGAAACACCATCCTCTTTCAATTTTGAAATTCTCGAAGCAATTTTTCCCTCTGTTAGATCTTTATTTTTTATAACAAGCTGTTTCATTATCCCTTTTATTACTTTTTTCTGATCATCTACATCATAAATTGTAAAATTTGAATCATATCCTATTGCTTTGCTGTAAACTCTCAAAAGTCTAAGCCCAAATGAGTGAAATGTGGAAATCATAGCTCTTTTTCCATCTTCACCTATAAGCCCTTCTACTCTCTCTTTCATCTCTTTAGCTGCTTTATTTGTAAATGTTACTGCAAGAATAGAATATGGGGATATTCCCAATTCTTGTATCATATAAGCTATTCTGTAAGTAATTGTTCTTGTTTTTCCAGAACCTGCCCCTGCAAGAATAAGAAGAGGCCCTTCTATTTTTTTCCCAGCTTTTTTCTGTTCTGTATTTAATTTATCTAATATACTCATTACATCTCCTTAAAAATTATATCATAAGATATTTTTCTAATCAATTAAATAATCTATATGAATCATTACTTCTTTTACTTCTTTAAAGTCTGCCATTATTGATTCCTGTAAACTGTCTGCAAGATGATGTGCTTTATATACAGTCATATTTTTATCTACCCTTATGTGCATACTTAAAAATATTTTATTTCCTGATCTTCTCATATAAATATCATGAACATTTTGTATATTTGTATTTTTATACACATAATCTTCTATACTTTCTATAAAATCTTCTTCCTGTTTATCAAGAATTACATTTGATGTTTCAAGAATTGTGCTTATTCCCTCTTTTAAGATAAGAAGAGCCACTATTATACTTAATATTGTATCAAATATAGGAGAAATAAATATAGATAAAAATACTCCAATTATTACTCCTGCAGATGAAAATACATCACTTTTACTGTCCCTTGCATCTGCAATAAGAGCTGCATTTTTTGTAGCCTTTCCTATTTTCATTTTATAAAAATACATTCCATATTTTACAAGAATAGAGATTGCTGCATAATACACTGTTGTAAATGATGGGATTGTTTTTTCTCCTCCCTTAAAAAGCTCCTCTACTGCTCCTCTTCCAATTTCAAAAGCTGTAATTACTACAAACAGCCCAACCATAATTCCTATTACACTCTCTATTTTTTCATGACCATAAGGGTGATTCTCATCTTCCGGCATATTACTGAAATGTATTCCTAAAAGAATTGCTAAAGAGCTTACCACATCTGAAAGAGAGTTAAATCCATCAGCAACTAAGGCACTTGATTTTCCTTTAAGCCCTCCAAAAATTTTTATTGCTGCCAAAAATATATTCAAAAATACTGAACCAATAACTACAATCGTTCCGTCTTTTTTTCTTTCATCACCAACACTGATATCATAAACCATTCTATTTTTTATCTCTTTAAAACCTATTTTTTTAAAAAAACTTTCCAGCTCTCTGTTTTTTTCTGTAAATTCAATTATCTCTTTTTTATTTTTTCTTCCATGGTTTATTATAAAGCTAACAAGTTTTTTCCCCTGTGATCTATATCTTTCATCTTTTTTTATAAATATTCTTTCTAAAATATATTTTTTCCCTTTATCAGTTATAACTGCATAACCTGTTTTTCTTCCCTCTTCTTCTAAAACAATATACTCTGCATCATCAAAAATAGGTATAGATCTGTCTAGTTTTTCATATTCTGCTATCTCACTTTTTACCTCATCAGCATCCAATATCTTGTACATCTTTTCATTCACCCCGTCTTATAAAAAAAAGGAGAAGATTTCCTTCTCCTGCAGTTTTACTTTTAAAGCTGCACAGCACAGCTTTGAACCTACACCCGTAATTGATACCTTAGTGCTGCTTCCTTCCGAATCTGACACGGTTCGATATAATTACGCCATAAGCCTCCACTGCCTGTTACAGCCTTAAAAATTATATCATATCTATTTTTTATAGTCAATTATATTTTTCTTATTTAAAAGAATTGAAAAATCCCTCTAATTTTGTTTTCAATTCCTCTTTTCCTTTTTTAATATCATCTCCGTATTTTTCTTTAAATTGTCTTTCAAGCTGTTTTAATTGAGGCATATCAGCACCCATATAATAACTTATCTCTTCTGCAATATTACTGTCTATTGAAATTTTTCTTGTATTAGGATTATATTTGTAGGCTACTTCCATATCCCCTATTCTGTCTGATACATTTCCTGTAATTTTATCAACAGCAGTTTTATCGTTTAAAAATTTTTCAGCTATATTTTCTTTGTTAAGAACGATATTTTTTATTTCAGCCTTACCATTTATAGATATTTTATCTCCTTCAAGAAGTATTTTTTGATTTAAATATGCCATACCCTTTGCATAATCAGCCACTTCTTTTACTTCTGTTATATCTGCGTTATTAATTATAGTAGAAATTACTCCCTGCATCATATATGGATTTATTTGTCCTGAAATTTTTCCTGTTTCTCCACCGCTCAAACTATCTAAAGTAAAGTTTACCATTTTATTCATCTTGGTTTTATCAGTTGAAAATTCACTTATTGCACCTTTAAACTGTCTGCCGAAAAGTTCTGTAACAATATTTACATTTCCTATTTCAATACTCCACTCCATATCAGAAGCTTCTCTTAGAGCAATCTGAACATTGTTGCTCACTGCTCTGTATTTGCTTATTATTTCTAAAATATATCCCTGTACTGTCCTTTCTATTTTATGATCAACATACTGATCTATTACAGGAGCTGTTGCTGCAAGGAATACCCCCCTTGCTCTATTAAATCTTTCAATATCATTTTCAGATACCTTCATTAAAATTTCATAATTGTTCACAATAACTGATGCAAGTTTTTTTATCTCCTCATCAGAAAGATTTTTCTTATCATTTATTACTTCTTGTCTTGCATTTAAAAGAGGCTGTTTAGTATTTTTTCTGTCTGTCTCAGCATTCAATTTTATATTTTCAATATCCACACTATCAAGCCTTACTTTTTTATTAAACAGTTCTTTGTAATTTAATTTTGTAGTAATTTTTCCAATATTCACAATATCATAAGCATCATTTTCTCTGCTCTCTATTCCCACTCCTTTAAGCTCAAGAAGCTCTTTAAAAACAGAATAATCCACCCCATAAATACGGACATTTGTTCCCAATGAATTTGTCAGCTCTTTTTCAAGCACTCTTTTTATAATTGTATCTTTAAGACCAAAAAATCCAACCACTAAAACCATAAGAAAGACTATAATTCCCTGTAATAATTTTTTCATCTGTTATTCCTCCTTGTTATCCTTCTATATGAACCTTTTTACTTTTATTCTGATTTTATTTTTCCTGCTCTCTCCTGCAATTTTTTCAAATCTGAATTTTCCTACTTTTTTTATTGTAAGAGTATCCCCCTCTCTTATTTCTGTGCTTTTATCTCTGTTTACATTATAATTAAACATTACATTACCCTTATCAATCTCATCTACAGCCTTTTGTCTTGAGATTCCACAAACAGAAGACACAAGGCTGTCAAGCCTTAAGGAACTTACCAAAAAAATCTCCTCTTTAAAACTGCTGTCTGGAATATCTTCCTCTGACACTTTTTCAATCTTTATTGGAACTGTTCCTATTTTTTCTATATTATTATTTATTATATCATATTTTTCCTCTGATATCACTCCAAAACATATACTGTTTTTTACTATAAGATCCCCCATAACCTCTCTTTTTATTCCAAGGCTCATTATTGTTCCCAAAAAATCTTTATGAAGAAGTTCACGAAATCTGTTTTCTCCATCAATTTTAAAATAAATAAGCGGAAACTCCATATACTCTGTATCATAATCTTTTGGAGATATCATTATTATTCTTTTTTCCGCCTCACTGTTAAGCCCCTTACATGTAAATTTTAAACCATTTATATTTGTTTTTTCAAGAACACTCCATACATTTGGAGGATAAAATTCTTTGGTGAATACAGGAACTTCTATATCACACACAAGCTCCATATCCTCCCAAAGACTGCTCATCATATATTCATCATTTTCTTTAAATAATTTTAAAAATGCTTTCTTGTCCATTTTTCTCCTGTCTGTTTTAATTTATTCTCATTTAAAGTATAATTTATTTTAATTAAAACTACAAAATATTCCTTACTTTTTTTCTATAAACATGGTAGAATTTTAAAAGGGTAACATTTGATATTCTTAACTTACTTTTATTTTTTAAATTTGCAAGGAGGTTTTTATTAAATGGAAAAAAATATTTTTTTGAAAAACAGATCTTACAGAACATTTACTGACAAAACATTAACAAAAAATGACCTTTTAAAAATGATTGAAAATGCCAGAGTATCTGCCAGTGCTCGTAACAGTCAATCTGTAAGATTTGCCCTTGTTGATTCAAAAGATTTATGTGATAAAATATTTCCACTTACAAAATGGGCAGGAAGCATCCCTTGGAATCCTAAAAAAGAAGAAGCACCTGCTGCATACATAGTTTTATGTATTCCAAACGATATCCCTGTGAATAAATCTCTTCTGTATTTTGATATGGGAGTTGCCAGTCAAAGTATTCTTCTTACTGCTGTTGATATGGGGTATGGAGGATGTATACTTGGAAGCTTTGATAAAATTTCTGTTCATAATATTTTGAATATTCCTCAAAATTATGACTGCGAAATTCTTATTGGATTAGGAGAACCTGATGAAATTGCAACTGTTGTTGATGCTATAAATGGAGATACAAAATATTACAGAGATGAAGAAAAAAGACACCAGTATGTACCTAAACTTCCTCTTAATGAATTGATATTCTAATTTTATATACAAAAGGGGCTGTTGCAAATTTGTAAAAGATAAAATTCTCTAAGAAAAAATAGTTTCTATTTATATTGCTTACAGAAAGAAAATTCGAAACTCACTTCGTTCAAACATCGAATTTTCAGTATTCTGTTTCGCTGCATAAATTACGAAACAATTTTTAATATCGAGAATTTTATTTTTACAATTTTAGAAATGCAACAGCCCCTCTTTTAAATTTCAATCTGAAGATACTCGCCCTCTATATCGTAGTTTTCAAGCTGATTTATTCTCTTCAGTTCCTGCTCAATAAGAGATTTATAATTTTCAAGCTGACTTTCTTCAAATCCCCCTGTTTTATAATCCACAACTAAAATTTTTCCTTTTTGTTTTTCTGAAGCTTTTTGTATCATAACCCTATCCAAACGAAAAAGTTTATTTTCTTTTTCTGAGTAAATAGAATATTCAGGATATATAATATCCCATTTTTCTGAAAAAATAATTTTATTATCCTCCAAAAATTTCTCTATTCCTCTGCCTTTTAAGATTCTTTCAAGATTTTCTTTTTCAAAAGAAGCTCCATATTTTGAAACTGTCATTTTAAAGGCTTTTTCTCTCTCTTCAAAATTATTGTGGATTAAATTTTCTAAAAAGAAGTGAACAACTGTTCCGGCTTCTCTTTTCTCCTCCCTTTCAGAACTATATTTTCTTTCTTCTTCCTGAAGATTTTTAATATTTTCTTCTATCCCTTCCTCATTATAAACAGCCTCTGAAAAATCAAGAACAAAATCTTTTATTTTATCTGAACTCTTTTCTGAAACTGTATCATCAATTTTTTCTGAAAAAACTATTTCTCCAACGCTCCATGTTTTTTCTGCTTCCGAAAGATAATTTTCAAAAATAATATCTCTCATAAAAGATTTTTCTTTTTTCATTTTATTCAGCATTATAAAAAGATTATTTTTTGGACGAGTAAGTGCAACATAGAGATTATTTATCTCTTCTTCCTCTCTTCTTTTCTTTTTATCCTCAGCATAATCATAACTATTTTCAAGATATTTCAGAATTTTTTCAAATGAACTGTTGACTATCATATAATCTTTTACTGTTTTATAATCTTCACTCATACAGATGTTAAACTGTACACCTGTTTCTGCTCTTGAGGAATTTTCTTTATGAATATAAAAAACTGTATCAAACTCCAGTCCTTTTGATTTATGAATACTCATAAGAATAACTGCATTCTTCATCTCTATTGAACTTTGCATATATTCTGAGGAAGATCTGTTTTCCTCTATCTCTTTCAAAAATTCTCTTATATCATCAAATTTTTTTACACTATCTATAAAATTATAGATATTTTGGATATCACTCTCTCCACTATATTTTTTAACTATTCCAAATCTTTTTATTATTTCCTCTATAAGTCCCGAAAGTTTTAATTTTCCATTTTCAAATTCTATTTTGATATTTTTTATATTTTTTAAAATTTTATTTAAATTTTTATTTGAAAATTCAAATTTTTCAAAATCATCTCTGTATATTAAAAGCTCTTTTAGACTTTTATCATCTATTAAAATAATATCATCTCTTAAAAATTCTGCCAGATAAAAAATATTGTCAGACACAAGATATTTCAAAAATTTTACTACTGGAACTGCTGTTCTGTGAGAAAAAATATCCAAATTTGTTTCAAGAAAATATGGAATTTTATTTTCAGAAAGAGTTTCTGCCATTTTATCAAGAGTTGAATTATTTCTTGCAAGAATTCCAATTCCTCTATAATTTCCTCCAAATTTTCCTTTTATAATTTCTGCTGTTTTCTGAAAAACAGCCTCTTCATCATCACTATTATCTGTTATCTCAATATAACCTTTATCCTCTTTCTTACTGCTTTTTACTTTTTCAAAATCCCAGTGAATATTTTCTCCCTTGGCACATTGAGAATATTTTTCAAAAAATTCATTTGTAAATTCCACAATATTTTTACAGCTTCTATATGAAGTATCTAAATACTCCTCTTTTCCCTCTGTAATTCCTGCAAGATTTACAAAAAGTTTTTTATCTCCTCCACGCCAACCATAGATACTTTGTTTTTCATCACCAACACAGATTACCTTATCAGCACTTTTTACCATACTCATAAAAATTTTCCACTGAACAACGCTGGTATCTTGAAATTCATCAATAAATATTGTGGTAACTCTGCTTTCAAGTATCTCTCTCATATAATCGGTGATACCTTTTTCATCAGTAAGATTTAATCTCTCATCATTTATATATTCAAGAGTATAATTTGTAATATCATTGTGAGTAAATTTTCTCTCCCTGAATTTTATCTCATCATAAACATTATATATTCTCTCTAAAAATGAAAATATCTCTTTCTCATAAGGAATAAGTGTATCATTATAAATTCTTCCTGCCAGTTCCTTCAGAAGCTCCTCGTAAATTTCCGCCAATTCTTCATTTTCCTCTGTAAGATCAAGAGCCTTTGTAGTTTTTGTTTTTGAGCCGTTTTTTATCTCCTTATCAAAAATCATACTCCAGTTATCATAGATAAATTTTTCCTTTTCCTCTTGAGTTGTTTTATCTAAATAGGAATAATAATCTTTCTTTATAAAATTTTTTATATTTTCTCCAGCTTTTCCTTTTTTATCACAAATATCCTGCAATATTTCAAGAGATCTGTCCAAATGGTTTAAAATTCCCTTTATCTCATAATTTTTTCTTTCAAGATTTTTTCCATAAGCCTCTTTTATAAGAAGGGATTTCCATCTTTCATCAACGATATTTTTTATAATTTCAACATATTTATCTGCACTTCTTTCAACATTAGCTTCCAAGAAATTTTTTAAAATATCAAAATCTTTTTTATTTCTGAATATTCTCTCAAAACATTTTTTTAAATATTCCTCATTTCCGCTGTCATCAATTATATCGTAAGAATTTATATTAAGCATAGGAGCTATTGCTGTTTTAAAAATAAGATTTTTAAGTCCATCTATTGTAAAAATTTTAAGAGTATCCCTGTTTAAAGTAATCTCTTTGTATATTTTTTCAGATTTTTTTATAATCTCATTTTTACTTGGAAATTTTTCAGGATAAAGATTTTGTATATTTTCTGCTATCTCTTCCTTTCCTTGTGAAAGTTCTTTCATAAAATCTATAATTCTATCTTTTATCTCTGCTGCTGCTTTTTTGGTAAATGTCATAATAACAATATCTCTTATCTTTTCACCTTTAAGAAGTGCTGCAGTATATTCAAGTGCCAGTCTGTAAGTTTTTCCTGTTCCTGCACTGGCTTTTAAAATTTTTCTTTCCATCTCTACATCACCTCTCTTCTACAAATTTCAAGATAAGGACAGTTTAGACAAGCACCTTTTTTCTCTGCTCTTTCATAATATTCTTCCTCTGTAAATTTTTTGAAAAAATCTTCCAATTCACTTTTAGATACAGAAGTTTTATCTATTTTTTCATAATTTCCCTGTATCACATTATAGATTCTTTTTAAAGCTATATTTTCATCTCCATACATAATTATAGAATATATATCCAACTGTTCTGCTCTTTTTCCTCCAGTTTTATAATCTATAATATATTTTGCCCCATCAGCAGTTTCAACCACAAGATCTGCTCTTCCTTTTATAAATATATCAATATCCCCCTGAAAAAATGGTATTTTGTCTGAATCACTTTTTTCTCCCCAAAAGATATCTATTTTTTTACCAGAAAGTTCCCTCTCAATCTCTCTGTAAAACTTAAAAAGATTCGCCTTTATTTTGGGGAACAATACCTCTTTAAAATAAAGATCCATATATACAGGGATTTTCATATTATTTTCAATCAAGATTTTCTCTATAATTTCATCTACTTCCATTTCATTTAAATCATAACTGCTGTGTTTCTTTATATTAAAATATACTCTTTTAGACACTTCGTCAAAAATTCTATGAGCCATTATTCCTAAAAATCTCATTGAGGTTCCATAATCATTTTTTTCATCAGGAAAAATTTCTCCATTTCTTTCAAGAAAAAATCTGTATCCACACTCTTTCAGATTCATTACATCATAAGTTCCAAGAAAAAGTTTGTTATCAGAAAAATCATCTCTTTCTTTTTTTAGAGTAAAATACAATTCATCCTTATTCATATCTGACATCTCAATACTTTCAAAATTATCAAAACTGTTTTTTATAATTTCAAAAATTTCATCTTTAGAAAGAGGATTTTCCTCTGAAGATATATTATATTTCATCATTAACTCATCTAAAAACAAAGATTTTCCAATCCCTTCATTTTCTATATTTTTTGTAAATATTACTGATTCTCCACAATTAAAAATTCCCTGTATAAATCTATATTTTGCAATAAGCTTTTTCTCTTCAAAAGTGATAAATCCATTTGCTGCTCTTTGGTTTTCTGTAAAAATCATATTATCTTTAAGGTTTCCCGGAAGAGAAACAGAATCTGTATCAGTAAAATATGATTTTCCACCTGTTTTTATTCTTGAATCTGAAATATTTTTAACAATCCCTAAAATGTCTTCCTCTTTTTTAGCAACCTCTCTTATTTCTATTCCTTCCATATATTTTATAAGCAGGGTATAAAGATCTATTCCTATATTTTCTTTAAAAAGCTCTCTGAATCCCCCTGTTCCACAAAGTTTTTCACTAGTTTTTATATTATCCACAGCTTGATAAAATTTTTCTATAATATCAAGATATTCTTTCTCTCTGAATTTTTCAAAACCAATTCTTTTTATATATTCTACAAATTCATCAACTGTTCTGTATTTTTTTATCTCCAATATATCTTTGTAAATTCTGCTGAAAACAGAAGAGATATCATCTAAAGCAATCTCTTTAAAAAGTTTTTCATCAATATATTTATATTCTTCTAAAAATATTGTTTTAAATTTTTTCTCAAGAGTTTTGTCTATACTATAGATGTCTTTAAAAATCTCACAGTCCAAAACCTCTGCAAAAGTTTCTGCAGGAATACTGTTTCTTTTTTTAGGCTCTAAAGAAAGAAGAAGAGTATTCTGCATTTTCATAAATTTATAAAGTTTAGTATCATCAAGAACTTTTAATTTCTGTGAAATAAAATATTTTGGAAACAGTTCAGAATATCTATTTTTATCTGGAACAGCTGAGAATATCTCCTTTATATTTTTTTCCTCTTTTTTCAAAAGATATATAAGATTTATTATCTCTGACATCTCTCCATAATTTTCAAATACTCTGCATTTTATCTCATCTTTTATAAGAGAAACTTTTTCTATCTCTAATCTTTCCTCACTATAGTCCTCTTTTGGCAGCTGTAAAATAATTTCAATATCCATTATTTTATCTAATCTTTTTAATATTTCTTTCATTAAAGGTGTAAAATATGGAATATCTGCAAAAGTTATTTTATTATAATCTTTTAAAAACTCCTCGTTATAATTATTAATATTCTCTATCCAATCACTTGGGATAAAATCATTTTTTTCAAGAAAAATATCATATCTTTTTTTCAAACTATCAAATTTAGATATATATTCTTTTTGCCACTCTTGAAGTCCTTCTACACTTTCTTTCATATTAAGAGAAAGTTCTCTGTAATATTTAAAAAACAAGTCTGCAAAATCAATAATATCATAATAGTTTTCTATATTTAAAATTTCTCTCTGCTCTTTTGTAAGTACTCTGTAAAGAGTAAGGGGTCTTTTTGCCTCTGTCAAAACCATTTTTTCTGTTACAAATATCTTTTTCTGAAATTCATCAAGAGTAAAAAATTTCCCTTCAGGTATAAGAATATTCTTTTCTCTGTTTTTTAAATAATGGTTTTTCAAAAAATAATCACAGAAAACTATAATAGTTTTTTCATCAGCTTTTAGTTTTCTTAAAATATTATCTCCATAATTTATATATGTAAATTTCATAAAACACCCCATTTTTTATTTTCTTAACACATTATAACATAAAATTATAAAAATAAAATTTTCTAAAAAAAATAACTGCTGTCTATATTGCTAATTTTGCTGCATAGATCACACAGTTATTTTTAATATCAAAATTTTATATTTTATATACTCTTACCAAAATAATTAAATGTTTTAAGTTGTTTTTCAATTCTTTCCATTACGTATTCAGGTTTTATATCTAAATACTCTTTTCCGTTTACATCATTTACATCAATACATTGATTTTTTTCATTTTCATTAGAAAGCCATTCTGTTTTATCTGTTTCAGGAGAAACTATTGCAATATTTGCAAGACCTGCCATTTCTGCCACGTGTCTTGTTCCCCCTTCATTTCCAACAAACAGATCACTGTTACTGAAAACACACGCAAGTTCTCTTACATTTTTTGTTTTAAGATTTATAAAAATATTTTCCTTTATATCAGAAAGCTTACTGTACATCTTTTTTGTGTCTTCCTCTTCTGCTGGAGAATAAGTAAGTATAATCTGACATTTATATTTTTCAACTAAAGTTCTTATAATTTTTTCCATATACTCTTCTGGATATTTTTTAAATGTCTGTCTTGCATTTACTGCCATTGGAATTACAAGTTTTGAAAAATCAATTCCACACTCTTCCATTTTTTTCTTCCATAAAGATTTCTCTTCATCTGTAAGATATGTTTTATATTCTGTAGTAATACTTTCCACTCCAAGAGGCTTTAACATCATATGGTATTTTTTTATCTGATTCATCTTATTTTCCATACCTTTTATTGCATAGTTATAGAAAATATGTCTGTATTTCTTATATTTTCCTATTTTTATTTTTGCCCCAGAAAGCAATGTAAGATAAAGTGTAAGATAAAGTGTAAGAGGTATTGAACGGCAGTCTATTACTGCATCATATTTCTCTTTTCTTATCTGTTTCAAAAGTTTGAAATAACCTTTCGCTCCCTCTTTTCTGTTAAGAGTAAGAACTTTATCGATATATTTATGGTTTAAAAAAAGCTCTGTCAGATTTTCATAAACTAAATAATGTACCTCTGAATCAGGATATTTTTTCTTTAAATCTTCACAAAGAGTTGTCCCTATAATTGTATCCCCAACACTTTTTTTATATCTTATGATTAAAAATTTTTTCATAAAATCCCCCCAAAGAAATTTTTATCTCTTTCTATTCTAATTATTTTTCAGTAATTATTATATCATGGTTAAAGAAAAAAAAGAAGAGTTTAAAAAATATAAAAAACTGCTGACAGAAATCCATCTATCAGCAGTTTTTTTATTTTAATTTAAGATATTAAGGGCTTTATTAAGTTTAACTTTCTTTTAAATTCTGAAGTCCGTCCTCTCTTCCCCAAGCTGAGATAGTAGGAACTATATTTATAAAAGCATCTTCATCTATTTTAGTTATAAAGTTTTTTATAAGCATAGCTTCACGAAGTGAGCATACAGATATTATTTTTTCTCTTTTTATATGGTTATGTCCTCCATAGACATAACCTATACTATAACCTCTGTTGATTGTATCTCTCATAAAATTTGAAATTTTTTCTGATTGTCCACTTATGATAACTACTTTTACAAGAGAGGAACCAAAGCCAAAAAGTACTGTACTTATAGTTTTACTATATATCATCTGCATAATTATGGCATAAAGAACTGCAGTTCTTCCAAAAACAAAACCTGATATTAAAAGAATTGTTATATCTATACATAAAAGTACCTGACTTATCTCCATAAAAGAAAAAATTTTTTTATGCAAAATTTTTGCTACTGTATCAGAACTTCCTTGAGAAAATCCTTTTTTTAACACAAGTCCTGTTCCTATTCCCATAAATATACCATAATATATACATATTAATATTTTATCAGGAGTGTCATGAAGAAAATTAAACTGTATACGGTTCATAAATATCAGAATAACAGGATAGGTAGTAGAAAGAAGAAGAATCTTTTTCACTTCTCTCATTCCCAATACAATTTTAGCTCCCAGTAAAATTAAAAGGCAAATTCCATAATAAAGATAGGTATAATTTATTCCAACCACTTTTCCAATAGTAAGAGAAAGTCCTGTTATTCCTCCTACTATCAGATTATTTGGCTTTAAAATACATACCACTGAAAAAGCCTGAATAATACAGCCAATATATACTATTATGTAATCCATAACTTTTTTATTCATAGACTCCCTCTTTTCTATTTCTTTAAATTTTATTTTGAATAATATTTATCTCTTAATTTTTTTAAATAAGCTGCTGTTTTTTTCACTCCTGCCACTTGATCATTTATCATTATTTCAAGCATAGCATTTGAAACTTCATGAGGATAGTAATATTGTAAAGGTTTTATAACATTATAATCATAAGGATGTTTTTCTACCTTAAATGCTCCTTCTCCAACTTTTTTCACTCCTCCTGCTCCAGGAGTTCTCTTAAATTGAGCACAATATGGATAACACATCTCAACATTTATTCTTGTAAGAGCTGATTTTTCCATCATAATTTCAAAACATTTTTCTAAATCAATGTTTCCTTCTCCGGCAGGAACTCCACAAACAACATAGCCATATTTATCATTTGGCTCTTCTACAATTATATGATCTTTAAAATGTGTTGTAAAAGTATATGGAGCCATATTTTCTGCTGCTGTTACTGGTTCTTCCCATGCCATCATTGAATTTCCAAAATCATAATGAAGTCCTACCCACGGAGAGTTTACTTTTTTTACAACCTCTACAAGCTCTGTTGATGTTTCATATTCATGATTTTCAAGAGCAAGTTTTACTCTATATTTTTTTAATAGAGGAATAATTCTGTTAAGTTTTTCAATTCCTTCATCGTATGAACTTGGATCAAAATCATGTCTTATTTTTGCAAAATCATAAGCTCCTTCTGATCCTACTGTTGCTCCTTTATCTGTTAAAGGCTTTATTGGAATATATGATCTTACAATTTCTGCTCCTAATCTACTTGCCACTTTTAAAACTTCCTCAACACGCTCATAATCAAGATTTCTCATATCTATCTCAATATACATTCCATATTTATCTGTAAGAGCCTTAACTTTTTTCAAATGTTCTTCTGAATTTCCTCCAAGTGCTCCCCAATTTTCATCAAGATTATAATCTTTTATTACATTTATTTGAACTCCATCAAGTCCAAGTTCATGTGCAGTTTCTATAAATCCAAAAATATCCATTCTTCCATGTTGAAATAACAAGTGAAGACTTTCTGTTTCCAATCCTAATTTTAACATTTTACTTCCTCCCTATTATTTGATTTTATTCTGCTATCTGCTCATTTTGTTTTTTCTTAATCATACTTATAAGAAGAGTTGTTATTAAAATTCCTAGTATTGCAAATCCAACCATTGTTGAAAATACCATTCTGTATCCTGCCATTCCTGGATGTCTGTCAAGCATACTTCCGTAAAGAGTAAATGCAAACATTTGAGGACAATATCCAAAAATACAAGCTATCGACATTGCTGCACCACTTATATGTCTTGGAACTTTTATCTCATCAACAGGGGCAAAGAATACTGCTCTCATACAGAAAATTATTGCTCCAAATCCTAAAGTACATGCCATTCCAACATAAACATTCATTGTTTCATGAGGAAGGAATATGAATCCTGTCATAGCTGCTGCTGCAACTACAAGAGCAACTCTTAAAAATTTTGCTGCAGATTTAAATTTCTTATCAACAAGCATTCCTCCAACAGGTCCTCCAACCATTTTTAAACCATATTGATTGATGATACCATAAGCTCCAACAAGAGTTACAGGCATTCCATATATATCTTTTAAGAAAGGAATAAAGTAAGTAAGTCCACAATATACAGAATAAATAGATGCTATTGTAAGAGATACAACCCATATTTCAGGAGTTTTTACTGCTTGAATAACCCCTTCCATTGCCATTTTATTTTTACTTATCTCTTTTCCATCTTTATCAACAGCAGCTACTTTATCATCTTCAACAAGAAGATAACACATAACTCCAACTAAAATTACAGTACCTGAGAAAAACAAGATTGAACCTCTAAGAGCTGCAGAACCTTTTCCTAAAAGAGCAAATATTCCAAGTGCTGAAAAGGCAACTATTGTATCCACAACCCCTCTTCCTGCTTCAAGGAATCCAAAAAGTCTTCCTTGTTCTGTTTCATCACCCAGAAGTCTTATCGCTTTTAAAAGTACTGGCCAATATACAACCTCTCCAAAGAAAGAAAGAAGTCCCCATGCAATAAGTATTCCCATATAGCCAGGGAAAGTAGAGATATAAATTCCTACAAGTCCTATACATACCAATGAAAAAGAAATCATTATTCTTTTTGAAAATCTGTCTGAAATATAAATTGAACCAAAGTTACCTATTGTTTGAACAAGTCCATATACAGAAAGAGCTGCCCCTATTTGAGTATGAGATAATCCCATAAATTCCTGCATAGGAATATAAAAAGCATCTTTTAATGATGATAATTTAAAAATTGTTCCTCCACTGATAACTAAAACCACAAAAGTAAACCACTTTTTAAAATTTGTACTTTTTCCCATTCTTCACTCCTTAAAACTTTAATATTTGTATTAGATATTTTATATTTGTAAATATACCACATAAATCATCAAATTTCAAGTTATTTTTTGGTATTTTGTTGTTTATTTTGCTTTTTTATATTTTTTATTATTTTTTTATTTGCTTTTATGTGATATTTTGGCAATAAAAAACGAAGCTGCTGCATTTTTACAAATTTGCAACAGCCCCTAAATTATATTTTCATATTCATTTTTTATTGATTTATTATTTTTATTCCATTTTGAAGATATGTATTTTTTTCTTCATCTCTAAGTTTTGAATCTGTAATAATAAAATCTATATCTTCCATATCACATATTTTTATAAGAGAGTTTGATCCTATTTTGCTTGAATCTGCAAGAATTATTGCCTCTTCTGCAATTTTTATCATTTTTCTTTCCACTATAACTTCATCTATAAGAAAATCTGTTATTCCCCTTTTTAAAGAAATACCTCCTACACTGACAAAAGCCTTATCCACAATAAACTCACTCAAAAATCTCTCTGTTATCTCTCCAAGAAACGCAAACTCAGTTTTATTATATATTCCTCCTGCCAAAATAAGATTTATTCCTTTTCTGTCTGCCAATTCTTCTGCAATGCGAAGAGAATTTGTAACAACTGTAAGAGAACTGTATCTGTCTTTTATAAGTCTTGCTATTTCAATACTTGTTGTACTGCTGTTTAAAGCAATTGTTTCACCTTCATTTATAAATTTAAGAGCCAGTGCCGCTATCTCTCTTTTTTCCTCTATGTTTTTAGTTTCTCTTATTGTATATGTTTGGTTTACATTTTCTCTGTTTTTAGAATTTAAAATTGCTCCTCCATGAACTTTTTGTAAAAGTCCTTGTTTTTCAAGAAAATCTAAATCTCTTCTCACTGTTTCCAAAGAAACCTCAAAAATTGTTACTAATTTAGAGTTTCTTACACTTCCATCTCTTTCAAGCATCTCTAAAATTTTATTATGTCTGTCATTAGCTAACATATCTTATTTCCTCTCTTCTATTTTTAATTTTTCTCAAAAAAATCCTTTGTAGCCTCTTTAACTTTTGAATTAAGTAAAACAATACCAACAAGATTTGGAAGTATCATTAACCCAAGAAATATATCTTGAAGGTACCACACTGCTTTTAAACTGCTTATTGAACCTATAAGTGCTAAACAGATAAAAGCATATTTAAAATATGAAGCCTTTTTTGAATTGAATATATATGTAAGAGTTACATTTCCAAAATACCATTGTGATAAAACTGTAGAAAATGCAAATAGTATCATACTTATTCCTATTACATATTTAAACATATTATGAATTGTTCCAAAAGCTGTAATTACATAAACAGCAGGAGAGATATCCATCTCCATAACCCCTGATGTAATAACTATAAGAGCTGTAAGAGAACAAATTACTATTGTATCAATAAAAACTTCAAGTATTCCATAAAGTCCCTGCCTTGCAGGATAATCTGTTATAGCTGCTGAATGAAGAACTGGAGCACTTCCCTCTCCTGCTTCATTTGAATAAAGACCTCTTGCCACACCAAATCTCAGTGCCTCTTTTATTGTGTATCCCATAATACCCCCTCCAACTGACTGGGTATTAAAAGCACATTTTATTATACTTATTATAGCATAAGGAACTTGTTCTATGTTAGAAATTATTATAGTAATCCCTCCTAAAAAATACACAGCAGTCATAATAGGAATCATTTTTTCAGCTACTGCTCCCAGTCTTCTTACTCCTCCGATGACTACAGCTCCTATTACTGCACCCATCATAATTCCTCCAAAAACAGGCTTTATTTTAAAAATGTCTCTCATTACAGAAGCCACAGCATTTGATTGAATAAGTGCACCTCCACTTATCTGAAGACACATAAGTGCTGCAAAAATCACTGAAATTTTTTTCCATCCAAGCCCTTTAGAAAGATAATACATAGGTCCTCCTACATATGTACCATCCTCTGCCTTTTCTCTATAAATCATTCCAATAACAATCTCTGCATACTTTGTTGCCATTCCTAAAATTCCTGCAGCCCACATCCAAAATACTGCTCCAGGTCCTCCACTTGCTATTGCTGTTGCTACTCCAACAATATTACCATTTCCAACACAACTGCTCAAAGCTGTACATAGAGCTTGAAAAGCTGAAAGAGTTCCCTCTCCCTTTATCTCATTTTTTCCTTTTATTGATTTTATAAGCTCTCTCATTGCAAAAGGAAAACCTTTAATCTGAATAAATCCTGTATTTATTGTAAAGAAAATTCCCACTCCCATAAGAATAACTATTAAATAGTTTCCCCAAATAATGCCTGATATTTTTTCCAATAAAATTTCTAAGTTTTCCATAACACAATCTTCCTCCCAAAGCTCACTTTTTAATATATATTTTATATTATCATATTCATCATATTTTTTCAAACAAAATTGTGTTATTTTATGATAAAATGTTGTATTTTTTACTTTTTTATAGTTTTTTGTTATGAATATTACATATAAAAAAACTGCTGTAGATTTTACTCCACAGCAATTTTTTTGATAGTATAAATTAATATTTTAGGGACATTTTTTAGTTATATACCTATTTGATTTATGGAAAATACCATGCCTCTAAATTGGTTATTGGAGAGATGAGATAGAAACAAGATACTTTCCATAAATATACAGTATATATTTAAATTAAAGTGAGAAACCTTAGTCAAATAAATATATTTTTCCAAAATCCCTAACTTTAAGTTGCAAAATTGATATCTTCATATCAACAGCTTAATTATATATTCATCATGTATCTTTTGTATATCCATTTTTTATTTTCTATCACTCTCTATCAAGCATCAAGGTAAAATAAAATTTTACTCTGCTGTTAAGATTTACCACTCCATAATTACTTCCATGAGCTTTTAAAATATTTGAAACTATATAAAGTCCAAGCCCTCTTTGAGAGTTGTTGCTGGTAGTATAAAATTTATTCCATATTTTATTTATATCTGTTTCAGGAATAGGATCTCCATCATTGGTAACAGATACAGCAACTCTACCAGCCGGAATCTCTTCTATATCTATTCTTATCTCTTTTTTAGCATAATTATATCCATTTTTTATAAGATTGAAAATAACCTGCTCTATTTTTTCTCTGTCCCCTCTTACAAAAATTTCCCTTTCATCATCAAAAATAATTTTTTTATCTGAAAGCTCTTTCTGATATATGTATAATCCTAATTTTATTACAGGAATAATATCAAATCTTTCTATTATAAGATTATTTTTTTCATTATTATCATCTCTGGAAATAAGAAGAGTTTCCTCTGAAAGTCTTAAAAGTCTTTTTGCTTCAGAAAGAATAATTTCAATCTCTTCATCATCTTTATATTTATCCTGTATTAATTCTCCAAATCCCATAATAAGTGATAATGGAGTTTTTATTTCATGCATAAAACTCATTATCTTTTCTTCCAGCTCTTCTTTTTTAATAATATTTTTTTCAGCTTCATCTCTATATAATTTAATTACATTTTCAAGTCTGTCTGCCATCTCATCAACTTTAAAATAAAGTTCTCCTATTTCATCATTTTTATGGTAGACAATATCATTTTTGAAATTAAGCTTTGATATTCTCTCTGTAACTTTTGAAAGATAAACAATAGGATTTACTAAAAAATAATCTAAAAATCTCCCTATTACAAGAGTAAGGAGTAAAAGAAATACAGCTTTAAAATAAAAATATGTTCTTAGTGTTGGAAATACTGTACTTAAATTCTGGTAAGAATAATAAATATATACCTCATAGTCATTTATATTTTTCTTTATAATCTCTACATCCTGTCCATTACTATCTGTAAAAATATGTTTTTCATTTTTTACATCAGGAAGTTTTGACAAAGATTCTATAAAATTAATAATTTGAGGTGAAAAATAATCTGAATCAGATGTAGCTGAAACAATCCCCTTTAAAGATTGAGTTCTCTGATTTTTAAAAGTTGCATACTTATAATCCTCATATACCCTGTCGATACATTGAATTGAAATAGGAAGATAATACTTTCCTGCTAAAATATCAATACCTATAAGTTTTATTGGCTCTTTATCTACTAGATAAAATCTATCATCTGAATAGAGATTATTCAAAAAAGCATTAAGAAGAATAATTTTATTCCCCTGTTCTGTGTTAAGAGTAAAATAATCAAAATTATTTATATTAACTATCTCATTATCTTTAACTATAAGAACAACACTTGAAGTATTATTTTGAAAATTTTTAAGTTTTTGAAAATCTACTCCATTTGAACTTATAAAATCTATCTTCTCCAATTGTTTTTGTTTTTGTATTCTAAAGAATTTTTCAAAATAAAACTCCCCTGAAAAAAATTCAAGTGCAACAATAGAAAAAAACATAAGTGCCAGAATAATAAGAATCTTTGGCTTCAGTTTCATCAGCTGTTCACCTCAAATTTATAACCTACAAGCTTCACTGTTTTTATAAATTTTGAGTACTCACCAAGCCTTTGTCTTAATTTCTTTATGTGGTTATCTATTACTCTGTCATTTCCTATAAAAGAGTAACCCCATACAGATGTAATAATTTGTTCCCTTGTAACAACTGTATTTTCATTATCGATAAGATACATAAGAATTTCTCTTTCCTTTGGAGGAAAGTCTATCTCATCTCCTTTTAAAATTATTTTCTTTTCCTTTTCTTCTATCTCAAGTTCTCCATATCTTTTATTTACCTTAGTTTTTTTAAGATATCTAGTTACTATTGAAATTAAAAGTTGTTTTGGAAATGGTTTTGTTATATAACCATCTGCTCCTGCATCATAAGCAAGAACTTGACTTTTCTCATCTGAAAGTGCTGTAATAAAAATAATCGGCACTTGAGAAAATTCTCTTATTTCTTTTGTAAGCTCCAGTCCGTTAAGATTCGGCATCATAATATCAACTAAAAGAAGAGAATATTTGTTGCCGTTTTCAAGTTTTTCCAAAGCTTCCTCTCCATCTGCTGCTTCATCAACCTCTATATTTTCACTTTTTAAAATAGTGCTGATAAGTTTTCTCATATTGAGAGTATCTTCTACAAGCAGTACCATGCAATATCCTCCTTTAAATCTTCATTCTTATATTATATCCTAAAAAACTTTTACCGTCTACCTTCCTTCCCAAACCTTGCTGTTTAAAAATTTTTATCTTTAATGTTTCTCTTTGATAAATCCTTTTTTATATGCTTCTAAAAGTTCATAAAGATCATCAATCTGGCTTTCAAGTTTTATTCCTATATCTGTATCCTTAACTCTTTTTCTCTGTAAAACTCTTTTTACTATTCTTGTTGAAGAGTGAATATCAATACAGTTCTCAATTGCATTTTTCACATTTTGGAATGGTTTATGTGAAACAAGTTTTAAACCATAAGAGTTATAAATAAGTGTGTATCCTGCAAGTCCTGTTTCAGATTGATAAGCTTTTGAAAATCCCCCGTCAATAACAATAAGTCTGTTTTCAGCTTTTACAGGATTTTCTCCTTTTTTCTCTTTTACAGGAACATGACCATTGATTATATGAGATGTTTCTGGATTTAATTCAAATTCTTTAAAAATCATATTTATAAAATCTATATCCTCATAAAAAGAATAATATGGATTTTTATTTTCTTTATGAAGAGCTTTATCATTTATAAAATATCTTTCAAATGTTTTCATTGCATCTTTTCCAAAAAGAGGAGAATTTTCACCACACCATAAATACCACATAAAATCAGTTGCTTTTATTTTTTCCTCTGATCCCTCTCTGCTGAAATATCCTCTTCTGCATATTCTGTCAACCTCTTCTAAATAACTTTTTCCCCATAAAATTTTTCCGTCAATATTTACTTTGGTAAACTCTTTCTCTTTTGTTACAGGAATACATCCATGAAATAAAAGATTGGAATTATATTTTAAAAACATACTTCCTTTAGCAAAAAGAAATTTTGTATGTCTTTGAAGTTTTTCACTATGAAGAAAACTTTTTTTAAGCTTATCCATTATCTCTTTCTCTTCAGCTGTAAGCTTTAATGGGTTTTTAGAGTCTATTGTAGGAAAATTCTTATCATTCAGTTCGTAATCAGCCCCATTTATATGGATAATTCCTCTTTTATAATCAATTTTATCAAGAAGAACTCTGTTTTCCATTTTAAATTGAGGATTATTTTTTATTATCTCTGCTTCTACTTTAAATTGAATAACAGAGATAGCTTTATGAATTTTGCTCATGAGAGCTGTATCTTTTTCATTACGGCTCTCTTTTGGAATAAAAGACAGACAACTGTCATCAGCATAAGTACTCATAGCAAATCTTGCAAGAGGAAGAAGATTTATTCCATAAACATCTTCTAAAATATCTGTATTTGAATATCTGCTGCAAATTCTTACAACATTGGCAATAGCTCCCAAATGTCCTGCTGCTGCATTCATCCATAAAATATCATGATTTCCCCATTGAATATCAACATTATGATAATTCATAAGTCTGTCCATAATTTTGTGAGGAGCTGGTCCTCTGTCATAAATATCTCCTACAATATGAAGTACATCAATAGTAAGTCTTTGAATAAGTTCTGATATTGCTATTATAAATTCTTTTGCCCTATCAAGTTCAATAATTGTGTTTATAATATTTCTTACATATTCTCTTTTATTATAAGAAAACTCTTTTTCGTGAAGAAGTTCCTGAATGATATAAGAAAAATCTTCCGGAAGAGCTTTTCTTACTTTTGAAGCTGTATATTTCGAACTTATCACTTTACATACTTGAACCAAACGAAGAATTGTAACTCTATACCAACTCTCCATATCTGTTCCTTGTTCTTGAATAAAATTAATTTTTTCCTCAGGATAATATATTACTGTAGCAAGTTGTTTTTTAAATTTTTCCTCAAGAGTATCTCCAAAAATATCATCAATCTTATCTTTTATTACCCCTGAACCATTTCTCAAAACATGATTAAATGCCTCATATTCTCCATGAATATCTGTTAAAAAATGTTCTGTTCCCTTAGGAAGATTTAAAATTGCTTTTAAATTTATAATTTCTGTTGCAGTTGCTCCTATTGTTGGAAAAGACTCTGACAGAAGTTTTAAAAATTTTAAATTATCATTCATAATTTCCCCTTTCATTATTTTTCTGAGAGAATTTTATTTTATATTATCTTTACATTATACTATATAAAACAGAAATTTTAATTTAAATTTTTTAATTCATTTTAAATAGAAAATTTGAAAATTAAATTCACAAATAAAAAATAGGCTCATTTTATTATGAACCCATTTTTAAACTGTTTTTTATTACATTGTTGAAAGTTTTTTAGTCATCAATTCTGTAACCATTTGAGGATTTGCTTTTCCTTTAGAAAGTTTCATTGCCTGTCCAATAAGTCCTTTTAAAACTCTTGGTTTTCTTCCTTCATCAGAATTTTTATAATCTTCTATTAGTTTTGGATTATTTGCAAGAACTTCATCAACAAGAGCTTCTATTACACCATCATCTGCAACTTGTGCCATTTTTTCTTCCTTAACAATAGTTTCAGGATCTCTCTCATCAGTAAGTTTCATTTCAAACAGAGTTTTTGCAATTTTTGAAGATATTACATTTGTATCAATAAGTTTTATTATTTTTCCTAAATCTTCAGCTGATACAGCAAAGTTTTGTATTTCTGTATCTGTATGTTTAAGTTGTTTTAATACTTCTGTCATTATCCAGTTTGAACTTGATTTTGCATTTTGTGATATTTTTGCTACATTTTCAAAATAATCTGCAAGTTCTATATCTTGACATAAAATTTCTGCATCATAAGCAGGAATTTCATATTCAGTTATAAATCTGTTTATTTTATCTGTAATAGATTCAGGCATAGTTTCTCTGATTTTTTCTATCTCTTCATCTGTAATGATAAGTTTTAAAAGGTCTGGCTCAGGGAAATATCTATAGTCCATTGCCTCCTCTTTACTTCTCATCACTCTTGTAACTTGAGAATCATCATCCCAAAGTCTTGTTTCCTGATCTATTTTTCCACCTTTTTCAATAGTTTCTATCTGTCTGTTTACTTCATAGTCTATTGCTCTTGCAACAGCTTTGAATGAGTTAAGGTTTTTAACCTCCACTCTCGTACCAAAAGGCTCTCCTTTATAGTGAACAGATATATTAGCATCGCATCTAAGTGAACCAAGTTCCATTGATACATCACTGATACCAGTATATTTTATAGTATTTTTAAGAAGAGTTAAATATTCATAAGCCTCTTCAGAACTTCTCATATCAGGTTCTGATATAATTTCTACAAGAGGAATTGAAGCTCTGTTATAGTTTATATATGATTCATGAACTCCGTGGATAGATTTTCCAGCATCTTCCTCTATTTGAATTTTAGTAATTCCTACTTTTTTAGATTTTCCATTTACATTTATTTCCAAAAATCCTCTTCCTGCATAAGAGTGATCAAATTGAGTTATTTGATAGTTTTTTGGAGTGTCAGGATAGAAATAGTTTTTTCTGTCAAAACTACTTTCATTATTAATTTTACAGTTAAGAGCAAGTCCTACTTTTACAGCATATTCTACAACTTTTTTATTAAGTTTTGGAAGAGCTCCAGGATGTCCTAAACAAATTGGACAAGTGTGAGTGTTTGCATCATCGTTATCATAATCAGCACTGCATCCACACCATACTTTTGTTCCTGTTTTTAATTGGAGATGGACTTCAAGCCCTATTACTGATTCCCACTCTTTTATCATTATTTCTCATCTCCTTCAGGAAGTTTCCATTCCCCTCTGATTTTTTCAAATGCACTTCCTACAGCAAGTAAATCCTCTTCTCTGAAATGTTTTCCAAGAAGCTGAATTCCCACAGGCAGTCCTTCTGTAAATCCTGCTGGAACAGAAAGCCCCGGAACTCCTGCAAGGTTTGCTGAAAGTGTAAATATATCTTCTAAATATAATTCAATAGGTGTTTTCTCTTTGTTAAGTTCAAAAGCTGCTGAAGGAGCAACAGGAGTAAATATTACATCAACTGTTTTAAATGCTTCATCAAAATCTTTTTTAATCATAGCTCTTACTTTTTGAGCCTTTTTAAAGTATGCGTCAAAGAATCCTGCACTTAGAACATAAGTTCCTATCATTATTCTTCTTTTTACCTCTGCTCCAAAACCTTCACTTCTTGATTTTATATAAAGGTCAACTGCATCTTTGGCATTAGGACTTCTGTATCCATATCTTACTCCATCAAATCTTGCAAGATTTGAACTTGCTTCAGCAGGAGCAAGTACATAGTAAGTAGGTACAGCATATTTTGTGTGAGGAAGAGAGATATCCACAATCTCTGCTCCAAGCTCTCTTAATTTATCAAGAGCTTCATTCATAACTTTTCTCACTCCATCTGCTATTCCTTCTACAAAGTATTCTTTAGGAACTCCTATTTTCATTCCTTTTATATCTCTATTAAGAGCTTCTAAATAATCAGGAACTGGATTTTGTGATACAGTTGCATCATAATCATCATATCCTGCTATTACATTCATTGTAAGAGCAATATCTTTTACAGATTTTGCAAGAGGTCCTATTTGGTCAAGAGATGATGCAAATGCCATAAGTCCATATCTTGATACTCTTCCATATGTAGGTTTTAATCCAACAACTCCACAGAATGAAGCAGGTTGTCTGATACTTCCTCCTGTGTCAGACCCTAAAGAGATAAAACATTCTTGAGAAGCTATTGAAGTAGCAGCTCCTCCTGAACTTCCCCCTGGAACTTTTGTTGTATCCCATGGATTTTTAGTAAGTCCGTGATAAGAAGTTCTTGTTGTTCCTCCCATTGCAAACTCATCCATATTTGTTTTACCAATAATAATTGCATCTGCTTCTTTAAGTTTTTTTACAACAGTGGCATCATAAACACCGATATAATTAGAAAGGATTTTTGAACAAGCAGTAGTTAAATCCCCTTCTGATACCATATTATCTTTTATTGAAATAGGTACTCCTGCAAGAGCCCCTACTTTTTCTCCTCTAGCTATTTTTTCATCAACTAATTTTGCTTCTTCTAAAGCTTTTTCTTTTCTAAGAGAAACAAAACTATTAATAAGCTCATCTTTTTCTTCTATTCTTTCAAATACAGCTTTTGTTACTTCATAAGATGTGATCTCTTTTTTTGCTATCTTCTCTCTGATTTCAAAAGCTGTAAGCTTTAGTATCTCATTCATGAGAATTCCTCCTAAAATTAAATTATTTTTTATTCTCCAACAACTTTTGGAACAATTACTGCCCCATCTTCAGCTTCTGGAGCATTTTTTAAAGCCTCCTCCACTGTAAGAGATTTTCTTACTACATCTTCTCTTAAGTTGTTTACATCATTGTTTACTTGTGATAACGGCTGAACTTCTGCTACATCAACCTCTCCAAGCATATCAATATAGTTTAGGATATCATTAAGTTCCTGTTGATATTTTTCTATCTCTTCAGGGCTGAACTCAAGTCTTGCCAGTTTAGCAACGTGTAAAACTTCCTCTTTACTTAAAGCCATCTCTACCTCCTAAATAAGTCTGTATATTAAATTTTATTTTGTACTTTTTTTAAAGAGAATATAAATATTTTATCTCTCTTTTTGTAAGTGGTCTGTATTCTCCTGTTTCAAGTCCGTCAAGTGTAAGCTCTCCAAGCATAATTCTTTTAAGATTTATCACATTATGCCCCACTGACTCAAACATTCTTCTTACTTGTCTGTTTCTTCCCTCTTTTATTGCAAAATGAAGAATTGTACGATATTCATCAGCCTGAAGTATTCTTGCCTTTGCAGGAAGAGTCATTTTTTCATCAAGAAGAATTCCTCTTTTTAATTTGTTAAGAGTTGAAAGATTTATATTTCCTCTTGCTTCTACAAGATAAGTTTTATACACCTCTGTTCTTGGGTGAATTACTTTATTAAACACTTCTCCATCATTTGTTAGAAGCAGAAGCCCCTCTGTATCATAATCAAGTCTGCCTATTGGAAAGATTCTCTCTTTTGTATCAATCATGTCAACAACAGTTTTTCTTCCTCTTTCATCTTTGGCTGTACTTAACACTCTTTTTGGCTTATTAAGAATAAAATAAACCTTTTCTGATTTTGATTTTGTGTTTACAGGTTTTCCATTAATAAGAATTTCATCTTCCTCATTTACTTTTATTCCTGATTCAGCCAAAATCCCGTTTACCTTTATTCTTTTTTCCTCTATCATCTTGTCAACAGCTCTTCTTGAACCTATTCCAAGCTCTGCAAGATATTTGTTAATCCTTGTCTTTTCCATTTATTTTTTCCTTTATCTCATAATAGTTAGGAAGTTCATCTACTGAATCAATTCCCAAATACCCTAAAAATTTATCTGTTACCTCATAAAGATTTGGTTTTCCTATAGTATCTTTTTTTCCGCATACTCTTATGAATTTTTTATTTTCCATTGTGTAGATTATGCTGTCTACACTTACTCCTCTTATTGCTTCAATCTCACTTTTAGTAACAGGTTGATTATAGGCAATTATTGAAAGAGTTTCTATTGTAGAGGCTGAAAGTTTTCTTGGCTTTTTTTCCTGTTCAAAAAAGTTTGTAACAACCTCTCCATATTTTGGATTTGATACAAGATAAACTGTATCATCAAAAATTTCTATATTTATACCTGTGCTCTTTCTTTCACCTTTAAGCTCATAAAGAACAGGTATTAATTTATCAACTGTAAGAGAAAAGAACTTTGCCAGTTCCTTTATTTTTATATCCTCTCCTCCTAAAAAAAGTATTGCCTCAAGCTGTGGTTTTATATCCATTTTCTCACCTGTCCTAAAAATTAATAGTTGTTTTCAGGGGACATTAAAATAGATTTATATTCATTGAAATTATTTAAGAACTTTTCGATTCCATTAATAACAGCATTTAAAGGATCTTCTACAACAGTAACATTAAGTTTTAAGGCATTTGCAAGTTTTTTATCAAGCCCTCTAAGAAGTGCCCCTCCTCCTGTTAAATAAATTCCTGTTCTCTTAATATCTGAAGAAAGTTCAGGAGGTGTTTTTTCTAATATTGATTTTATCTCTTCTATAATTTGATCTCCAGCTTCCTCAAGAGCATTTGCAATCTCTGTAGAAGTAACTGTTATATTAACAGGAAGTCCTGTAATAAGGTTTCTTCCACTGATTTCACAAGTCAGCTCTTCTTCAAGAGGAATAATTGCTCCTATCTCTTTTTTTAGAGTTTCAGCAGTTTTGTATCCTATTAAAAGGTTATGTTCCTGTCTTATATATTCAGTGATAAGGTTATCAAATCTATCTCCTGCCACTTTAAGAGAAGATGTTTTTACAATACCTCCCAAAGAGATAACCCCTATCTCTGTTGTACCTCCTCCAATATCAACTATAAGATTTCCTTCTGGCTGAAATACATCTATTCCTGCACCAATTGCAGCAGCCATAGGCTCTTCTATAAGAAAAGCTTCTCTTGCTCCAGCATCAGTACTGATATCTATTACAGCTCTTTTTTCTACCTGAGTTACCCCTGCAGGAACACAGATAAGAACTCTTGGTCCTGCAAGTTTTCCAGAACCTTTGTTTATTTCCTTGTAAAATCCTCTAAGCATTTTTTCTGTTACTTCATAGTCTGCAATAACTCCATTTTTAAGTGGTCTTATTGCATCAATATATGCTGGAGTTTTTCCTATCATAGCCTTTGCTCTCTCTCCCACAGCATAAAGTTCTTTTGTTTTATTATTTATTGCAACAACAGAAGGAGAATTAAGAACAATCCCTTTTCTCTTTACACAGATAAGAGTGTTTGAAGTTCCAAGATCTATACCCAAATCCTCTGAAAACAATCCCCAAAATTTATTAAAATAGTTTTTAAACATTTTTTCACCTCAAATTATAAATTTTCTAAATTATTCAAATCAATACCAATTTCTGTCAGACGACGAAGAAATTTTCCAAGAGGAAATCCCATAACAGAGAAAAAATCACCTTCTATTTTTTCAACGAAAAATGCTCCTTTTCCCTGTATTCCATAAGCACCTGCCTTATCCATAGGCTCTTTTGTATTTATATACCAGTTTATTTCTTCATCTGACAGTTTTTTGAAAAATACTTTTGTAACTTCCACATCATTTATCATAATATTATTTTTCAAATTTATGAAGGAATAAGCTGTTATAACCTCATGTGATCTTCCTGAAAGGGATTTCAGCATATTAAATGCTTCTTTTTCATCTTTGGGTTTTCCCAAAATCTTTCCTTCAACTACAACCACTGTATCTGCTCCTACAACATTTTCATCAGGATAGATAACAGCTACAGCTTCCGTTTTCTGCCGGGCAATATCCATAATTTTTTCTGTTATTTTTTCCTTATTGCTTATCTCATCAATATTTTTAGACACTGTTTTCAAAGAAAATCCAAAATTTTCTAAAATCTCTTTTCTTCTAGGAGAGTTTGATGCAAGAATCATCTTTGTACCTCCTCCTTTTCCTCTTTCCCTTTTTCTTCATCAATATTTTCTATAACAATTTTTACAGGAAGCTTATCTTTTTCTATAGCTTCCTCTACTTTTTCTTTTATTACTGTTTCCAGTATAATATTTTGCTTTTGATATTCATCAGCCTTTCTGGTTTCAAGAGTTTCTTTTATAGCTATTTGAGTCTGCATCTGTTCAAGAAGAGCTTTTTTCATTCTAAGAGCTTCCCGCCTCTTTCTGCATCTTTTTATATATTTTACAAAACCAATTATCTCTCTTCCTGTAAGAAAAAAAAGTGAAATAAGTACACAGCATGAAAAGAATATTATAACATAATTAAATTTAAATGTGTCAAAAAGATATATTCCCAAATGGGTCATAAGAAATCCAAGCTTGTATTTTATTAAGCAGATTTCTATAATATTAAATTCTGTTAATTTTTTAAAATATTTTAGATAACCTACAAAAAGTATTGAAGTTGATATCAAAAAAATCAAAGTAAAAAGAATTCTTGTCTTGTACAAAATTCTCTTTTTTTTACTGTCTAAAAAAGTAAAAAATATATCTAAAAAAAGCATAAATACAGCAGGAATAAAAAATATTCCAAAATAGTTTTTTCCAAAACTTGATACTTCTTTATGGTATTCATATCCTTTTTTGAAAAAGAAAAAAATCAGTGAAGTTACAAGAACTATAAAAACGGCTCGTATCACAATCTTTTTTTTCTTATCCATTGAAGTCTGCTCCTAAAAAATTTATTTATACAACATGATTATTTTACCATAGAGATAATGAGTTTTCAAGAAATAAAGAGTAATACTTTTTTATTAAAAAAATATGTGATATAATTTAAAAATAGGCTAATTAAAAATAGAGGTGAAACAAAGTGAAAAGCAGCGGAAAAGTAACAGAGGTAAATGGAAATAAAATAAAAGTAAAAATGTTTAAAGAAAGTTCATGTGCACACTGTTCAGGATGTGGAGATGCAAGTAAACTGACAAGAGAACTGGACCTTTTTTATAACGGAGAGATTGAAATAGGAGATATTGTTACATTTGAACTGGAAGATGCAAAAATGTTAAAAATAGGATTTCTTGTATATATCCTGCCAATTATTATGATGTTGATAGGTTTTGTAATAAGCAGCAAAATGGGAAATAGTGAAAAAACAAGTGTCTTTATCTCTTTTGGATTTTTGATAATCTCTTTTATTTGTCTGCATATCTATGACAAATATTTTGTAAAAGAAAAAGTGCAAATGGTTGTAACAGCAGTTGAAAAAGATACACAAGATTTTACTTCAGACAGTTGTAAAAATATAAAAAAATAACGGAGGAGTAATGAAAAAACTTTTTTTAGGAATAATTTTTCTTTTAATAAGTTCATTAACTTTTGGCAGAATACAGGCTGTTTCAAAATATCAAATTAAAGATGTTCAAGGTATAACTATTTCCCTTAGAGGAAACGAGCCTTTTACTGGAATGGTTGTTGACGGAAAAGATAGAGAATACTATGCTAAAGGAAAACCTCATGGAAAATGGGTATCTTTTTACAGCAATGGAAAAATAAAATCCATAGAAAATTGGAAAGAGGGAACTCTTAACGGAAAATATATTCTTTACAATGAAAAAGGAAAAAAAGTTCTTGAAACTCATTATAAAGATGGAGTAGACCATGGAAAATATGCTGTTTACTATACAAATGGAAAGCCCCACATTACAGGACAAATAAAGAATGGTGTCCCTGTAGGAAAGTGGAAAGTCTATAACAAAGATGGAAAACTTGCAAGAATGAGTAAATATTAAGGAAATATATTATGAAAGAAAACTATAAATTTAATCAAAACAGAAACTGTGAATATTTTCCATGCCATAAGATAGAAAATCCTAAAGAAAATTTTAGCTGTATGTTTTGCTATTGTCCTCTTTATATGCTTGGAAAAGATTGTGGGGGAAATTTCAAGTATACTGAAACAGGAATAAAAGACTGCTCTAATTGTGTTCTCCCTCATATGAAGGATTCAGGATATAATCATGTTATGGAAAAAATATCTCTTGTTATCGAGAGAACAAAAATAAAAATATTTGACAAATAAAAAAATATATGATATCATTATTTTGCTTAGAAACAATAGCTACGGGGGTACACCCAGTTACATTTCGAACCTGGAAGTTAAGCCCGTAAACGCTGAAAGTACTTAGGGGGCAGCCCTTTGGGAGGATAAGAAGTTTCTAAGCTTTTTTACTTACAACCATTTTTTCTTCTTAAATACAATTATCATTATTACAACCAAAATAAACATTATTCCAAGGATTATAAAATATCCATATTTCCACTCTAATTCAGGCATATAGCTGAAATTCATTCCATAAAGTCCTGCTAAAAAACTAAGAGGCATAAAAATTGTAGAGATTATTGCCAACACTTTCATTACATTATTAAGTTCATTACTTTGAACTGAGTAATAAAGCTGAAACAGTTCTGAAGTTCTGGCAAGGATACTTTCAATAGCATCACATATAATTATTCCATGATCATGTAAGTCTGAAAGATACATTTTATTATTTTTTCCAAAATATAAAATAACTTCTCCATTTTGAAATTTGGCACTTATCTCTCTAATTGGATATATTCCCTTTTTCAAAATTGAAATCTCAGTTTTTAACTTTAAAATTTTTTCTGCCTGTTCATTTGAAAAATTATTAAGTATCTCATATTCTAAATTATCTACTTTTCCCTGTATACTATCAAGAACTATCAAATAGTTATCCACGATTATATCTATCAAAGCGTATGCTGTATATCCTATTCCTTTTTGAATAATTTTTTCCATTCTTTTTTTTACTGTATCAAATATATCTCCAGCTTCTTCTTGAAAAGTAAGAAGATAAGATTTCCCTAGAATAAAAGATACCTGTTCATGACTTATCTCATCTTTATTTTTTTTCATTATTTTTAAAACTATAAAAAGATAATCTCCCCACTCTTCCATTTTTACACGCTGATTTACATTTGTAATATCTTCAAGTACAAGATTATCTATTTCAAATACTGCACCAAATTTATTTAAAAGCTCTGTGTCATGTATTCCATTTATGTTAATCCAGTTAATTTTTCCATTGTTTTTTATTTCTTCCAATTCATCTGCACTTATTTTCTTTTTTATTAACTCATTACTGCCAAAAGAATATAATTCCATATCTACAGAACTATTTTTATTTTCTCCTGTGTAAAGAACTGTTCCTGGCGGAAGTCCTGCCTTATTTTTATTATAAAAATGTGTTTTCATAATAACTCCTTTCTTGAAAATGTTATCTTGTAATTATAGTATAACATAAATATAAAATAAAAACAGATGAACTATGCCATCTGCTTTTATTCTATAAATATTTTTTAATTTCTTCCAAAACTTCAAAATCCAACTTTTTATATAATAGCTCTTTTATATCTCTAAATTTTTCAGGATCTAATTTTGAAAAATCTATTTTTTTCATCTCTTTTATTAATTCTTTTGAAAATCTATATTTTATTAATTTAGCAGGATTTCCTCCCACTATTGAATAAGGTTCTACATCTTTTGTAACTATACTTCCAGCTGCTACAACTGCTCCTTGCCCTATTGTTATTCCAGATAAAATTGTTACTCCATATCCAATCCAAACATCATCACATACTGTTATTGGACCTTTGCATAAAGTTTCACTTTCTTTTTCTTTAAAATATTCTGCTTTAAATGGATATGTAGTAAAAGTATCTGTATAATGCCCTCCACTCAAAATAAAAGTTACATTTTGAGCAATAGAAACAAAATTTCCTATTTTTAACTTTTCATTTTTATTCCCAAATGTTAAAATATTTATGTTACCATAATTGTATTTTCCAAAATCAAGTAAATCTAAAGGACAATTCTTTAATGGTAAAATTTTAGAATCTGGATATAATTTTTTTAACTGCTTCTTATATTTTTCTCTTTTCCTATATTCTTTTGAAAATATATATTTAAATATTTTCATTTTTCCTCCAAAAAAATTTTTATTTAAGACTTATTTTATGTATAATTAATTATAAGTATTTATACATTTTTCAGAGGAAGTATTTATCTTAATATTTTAGTATAAATTTAAATTTTAATATAAAAAAACAGCCCATAATTTTAAATTTTGGACTGTATAAAAAATTATAAACATTTATACTTTTTTTATAAATAATTTTATTTTCTATAATAATATTCAAAAATTTTATTAACTATTTTTTTATCAATATTTATATCAAATTTTCTAGCAAATAAAGCTTCAGATTTTATCAAATCATCAAAATCTTTTTCTCTAAAAATATAAGGTCCTCCTCTTTCCCAATCTATATATCTCTTTATTGAATCTATATGATTATTTTCCAATTTCTGATTATATACATTTTTCTTAAATTTTGAGTTGAATACTAATGTTTGTAAAAAAATTTCATCACAACAATATGAAAATTTAAATATTTTTCTAATCCAATTTTCCTTAGATAAAATATAATTTGCCAAATCATTTGTTATACTGAACCATTGAGCTTCTTTTTTAAAAATTAATTTTTCATTTTTGACTCTATTCATCTTTAATACTTTTTGAATTTTTCTAGTAAATCTTACGAATGGTCCCAATATAGGATGAAATTTTGAACGCTTATAATAAGGAAAAAATTGATATATTGAATATCTGTTTATATTATTTTCTATTTTTTCTTTATTTTCAAAATGAATAAATTCTTTTCCTATATTTTTTTCGAAAAAATCATATATTCTCTCTTTACTTTTTATTGGCATATCGACACCTGATATTAAATGATAATACGAATAATTTCTTTCTATTGCTGATTTTAAAAGTAAAATTTCACATTCTATTTGGGAAAAGTGTCCCCATTTTACATCTATTCTTTTTACAAAAAAAATATTTGATTTTGTAGCTAAATCTTTAACTTTATTAAAATTAAAATGTTTAACTTTCTTATCTATATGTATATAAAAATCATTTTTTTCATCATCTAATAATTTTATAATTTTTTCTAAAATCTCAAATTGATTATGTGCCATTATTAAATATGCATGTTTATTCATCATTATTATTCCTCATTATTTAATTTTTATTTATCTATAAATAACTTAGTATATATGTATAACCTAATTTTTTTCTTAAACTCATATTTCTATATCTAGAACATTCATATAATTCTTGCTTATCTTCATTTTGATAATTTTCTTTTAATTTTTTATGTATCTTTAATGATAAATTTCTTAATTTAAAAACTGTATAATATAAATGAATTTTTTTATTTTTTATTTCATCATATAAATAATATATATTATTTTTTTTTATGAAATCTTCTAATTCTGTAATATATATAAAATCATTATTAAATCCGTTTACTTTATTTATTTTTTTCATGCTCTGTAAATCATGTTGTACATAATTATATAATGCTTCACTTAATTTTCCTATTCTATCTGCAAAAAATATTAGCTTAATCACTACTAATAAATCTTCTCTTAAGAAAAGTTCCTTGAAAAATTTTATATCATTTTTAAAAAAAAGTTCTCTCCTTATTAACTTATTCCAAATACTTCCCCAAAATTTTTCTTTCATCAAATCCATTAATACTTGATTCTTTTCTAAAAATTTATCATTTTTTAAATCAAAATTTCTTATATATTCTTTCTTTCCTTTAGATTCTCTATAATAATCAAAAATTAATATGTCTAAATTATTATTTTTACTATTTAAATATATTTTTTCTAATACTATATTAGATTCTAAATAATCATCTGAATCAATAAAATAAATGTATTCTCCTGTAGCTTTTTCCAGTCCTATATTTCTCGCAACAGAAACACCTTCATTTTTTTTATTTATTATTATAATTCTTTTATCTTTTTTATATTTTTCTATTTTTTCCAATGAATTATCTGTTGAACCATCATTTATTAATATTACTTCTATTTCTTTCAATGTTTGATTTAGTACACTATCAATACATTTTTCTATATAATTTTGAGTATTATAAACCGGAATTATTACACTTATTTTTATACTGTTCATTTATAGATTTCCCCCACTCTTTAGTTCAATCTTAATTTAAAACGCAATTTTTTTATTAAATTCATATTCTGATAATATTCGCTTTTAAACAATTCTTTTTTATCTTCATTAGACAAATTTTCTTTCATTAATTTATAAATATCTGTATCTCTATATTTTTTAGCAAATACTTTTTCATATAATCTACATTTTCTATTTAATAAATCATTTTTAAATTTTGAATATATTTCTTTCTCCTTAATAAATTTTTCCATTTCTAAATAATAATTATAGCTATCCAAAAATCTTTTTGCTCTATCTATTTTTTTAGTACCTTGGCTCTCATGTTGCACATAATTATATAATGCTTCATTTATTTTTCCTATTTTCTTTGCAAAATAAACAAGTTTTAAACTTGTGATTAAATCTTCCCCATAAAAAATATTTTCAGGAAACACTATATTATTATTAATAAAAAGCTCTCTTTTTATTAATTTACTCCATACTGTCATTCCCCATTTTCCTTTTATTAAATCTCTTATATAATCTTCTTTTAAAATTTTTTTATTTTCATCTATATTGTACTGCACCCAAAATCTTAGACAACTAAGATGGAGGGTGTAGTTTTTTTATG
>DXWL01000049.1 GCA_019416865.1 Fusobacterium sp. | reverse complement strand
GAAATATATATAATATATGAAAAAACAAGAAAATTTTTCATAGATTCATTAATGACTTTTTCTGCTTATTGATATATAAAAAATATATGTTTTAGATTTTAAAAATATATTGACTAGAATACAATAAAGTTATATAGTAATATTAGTGATTTTATATCACCTAAAATATATTTTTTTAAAATGAAATGTATTGAAAACTATCATGGAGGAAAAAGATGGAAGATTTACTTAAAAATCTGGTTATAAACAACCAAGGAAAAGCAAAATTCGGAGAGGTTGCAAATTATATACCAGAATTAGATAAAGCTAAAAAAGATGCGTTGGGAATATGTGTATGTGATGTGGAAGGAAATGAGTATTGTGCAGGAGATTGTGACGAAAAATTTACTATTCAAAGTATATCTAAAATAATAGCACTTATGTTTGCTATTCTTGATAATGGCGAAGAGTATGTTTTCAGCAAAGTGGGAATGGAACCTACAGGAGATCCCTTTAACTCAATAAAAAAACTTGAAACATCAAGCAGAAAGAAACCTTATAATCCTCTTATTAATGCGGGAGCTATAGCTGTAAGCTCTATGATAAAAGGAAAAGACGCCAGAGAAAAATTTGAAAGACTTTTAGATTTTACAAAAAAAATTATGGAAGATAATACTCTTGATGTAAACTACAAAATTTACTGCGGAGAATCTGAAACAGGAAACAGAAACAGAGCAATGGGATATTTTCTTAAATCTCAAGGGATAATAGAAGGAAATGTGGAAGATGCTTTAGATGTTTATTTTAAACAATGTTCAATAGAAGCCACTGCAAAAAATCTTGCAAAACTGGGACTATTTTTAGCAAGAGGAGGAAAAACAAGCACAGGTGCTCAAGTAATAACTCCAAGAATTGCTACAATAGTAAAAACTCTTATGGTTACTTGTGGAATGTATGACAGTTCAGGAGAATTTGCTGTAAGAGTTGGAATACCTTCAAAAAGTGGTGTAGGAGGAGGAATTGTATCAGTAGTTCCTGGAAAAATGGGTATAGGGGTATATGGTCCTTCTCTTGATAAAAAAGGAAATTCAGTGGCAGGATGTGCAATACTTGAAGTTTTATCAAAAGAACTTAATCTTACAATATTTTAAAGGAAAAGCAAATTAAAATAACAATATATAAAAAAAATTAAAGGGGGTAAGTGATGAATTTTTTACTTTCAGTAGCTGGAACAATTAACGATTATTTATGGTCTTATATTTTAATAGGACTTCTGATCACCTTAGGATTATTTTTTACATTTAGATCAGGTTTTGCTCAAGCTAGATTATTAGGAGATATGATTGGTCTGATAACAGGTAGATTAACTACTCTTAAAGACAATGAAAAGAGAGCTGTAGGACAGGTTACAGGATTTCAGGCATTTTGTATTTCAGTAGCATCTCACGTTGGTACAGGAAACTTAGCTGGAATAGCAATAGCTATTTCTATTGGAGGACCTGGAGCAGTATTTTGGATGTGGCTTATTGCACTTCTTGGAGGAGCAACAAGTTTGGTAGAAAATACTTTAGCACAAGTTTATAAAGTGAAAAATGATGATGGAAGTTTCAGAGGAGGACCTTCATATTATATGGAAAAAGCTCTTGGAATGAAAGGTTTAGGAGCGATATTCTCTGTTATCGTTATAGTAACTTTTGCGATTATATTTAACACTGTTCAGGCAAATACAATAACTTCTGCTCTTCAAGGTTCTTTTGGACTAAATCTTTATATAGGCGGAGCAATTGTTACAGTTTTAACTGCTGTTGTAATATTTGGAGGAACTGAAAGAATAGCAAATGTTTCTGGAGTTATAGTTCCAGTTATGGCTGTTGCTTATATTATTGTTGCAATTGTTGTTTTAGTTTTAAATATAACTGAACTTCCTAGATTATTTATGAGTATAGTAGAAAATGCTTTTGGAATTCAACAAGCAGTTGGTGGAGGACTTGGGGTAGTAGTACTTCAAGGAGTAAAAAGAGGATTATATTCAAACGAAGCCGGAATGGGATCTGCACCAAATGCAGCTGCTATATCTAATGTTTCTCACCCTGTTAAACAAGGTTTATTACAAGCTTTTGGAGTATTCGTTGATACTATATTAGTTTGTAGCGCAACAGCTTTTATTGTTTTACTATATCCAGATTATCAAGCAGCTTATGCTCAAGGATTTGAAGGGATACAATTAACTCAAATGGCTTTGGCACACTCTGTTGGAGCTTGGGGAATTCACTTTGTAACTTTCTGTATTTTCCTATTTGCTTTCTCTTCTGTAATAGGAAATTACTACTATGGAGAAACTAACTTAGGTTATATTTCTAAAAATAAAACAAGTTTATTCATATTCAGAGTATTTGTTTTAATCGCTGTTTATATTGGTTCAGTAGCAAAACTTGGTACTGTATGGAATATGGCAGATTTATTCATGGGTATTATGGCTTTAATCAATATTCTTGTTATTACAATTCTTTCTCCTATTGCTATAGCAGTTATTAAAGATTACATGAAACAAAGAAAAGAAGGAAAAAATCCTACATTTAAAGCTAAAAGCATTTCTGGATTAAAAAATACAGAATGTTGGGATGACTAGATAATATAATAAAGTATAAAAAAATCAGGCATAGAGATGTGCCTGATTTTTAAATTATAGTTATTTTTTATTTTAATGGTGCAGAAGAAGAGATTTGAACTCTCACAGGATAATTCCTACTGCCGCCTGAAGACAGCGCGTCTACCGTTTCGCCACTTCTGCACGATTACATTGCCTATTATATACCTTTTCTTTTCAAATTTCCAGTATTTTTGCAAAAAACTGTAAACTTACTAGAACTTAGTCAGAATGTGTCTTACTGCAAGGATTCCCATTACAGCAGCGATGTTAAGTCCGCTTCCATAACCTGAACTGTCCCCTGCTGCATAAAGTCCTTCAATATTTGTCATCATATTTTTATCTATTTCCATTCTTGTACTTCTGAATTTAATTTCAGGGAAATAAAGAAGCAGATCAGCTGAAGCAAATCCTGGAGTAATTTTATCATGAGCTTCGATAAATTCCATGATATTATCAAGGATTCTCTTAGGACAAGCAAGAGAGATATCCCCAGCAACATAATCTGTTGTAGTAGGAACTATATTAAGTCTTTCAAGCTTTTCATCAGTAGAACGCTTACCTTCTTTTAAATCTCCGTAAGACTGCATTAAAAGTTTTCCTCCTGTCAGCATTGAAGAAAGGTTAGCTATAGCTGTAGCATATTCAAAAGGCTGATCAAAAGGTTTTGTAAATGTTTTTGTACATAAAAGAGCCAGATTTGTATTAGTTGATTTTTTATCTTTAAAAGCGTGTCCGTTTGCAAGAATAACATCATCAGCGTGTTTTTCTGCTGCTATAAATCCACTTGGATTGCTGCAGAAAGTTCTCATCTTGTCTTTATATGTTTTTGTATAATATATCATTTTTGCTTCATAGAAGTTTTCGTTTATATCTTTCATTATGATATCAGGAATTTCTACTCTTACTCCAATATCAACAGCACCGTTTTGGTAATTTACTCCATATTTATGGCATAAATCCATAACTTTATGAGCACCACTTCTTCCCATTCCAAGAACAATATTATCAGCATAATATTCCTCTTTTTCACCTTTGTAAGAAACTTCTGCTCCTTTTATTTTTCCATCTTCTATAATAAGCCCTTCAACTTCTCTTTCTGTTGCAAATTCTACTCCTTTTTCAAGAAGGTAATCTACAAGCATTGTATAAAGTTTTCTTGAACCATCTGTACCAAGGTGCATAGTAGGTGTATCAACAAGTTGAATTCCATGTTCGATACATCTTCTTTTTATCTCTTCCATTGTTGAGTTATATTTAAGTCCACTTGGCTCTTCATTGAAACCAAATTTTCTGTATACAGAAACCACATCTTTAATAGTTTGGTTAACTGTTTCTTTTCCTGTGATAGTGTGAACATCTCCTCCAACTTTATAATCCATGTTGAATTTAGAATCAGAGAAAGCTCCTGCTCCACTTACTCCATAAATAATAGCACAAGTCGGACAGTTTACACATTTTCCAAGAGTTTCTTTAGGACATACTCTATTTTTAAGCATTTTTCCTTTATCTACTACAAGTACTTTAAGCTGACTGTTTTTTTCCATAGCTTCATAAGCTCCAAAAATACCAGCTTGTCCACCACCAAGAAAAATTATATCATATTTTTTCATTAATTCCTCCCAAAATTAGATTGGTTTTTAAATACCCAAAAGATATTTTATCATAAATTCTATTTTTTGACAACTATTGTTCACTCCAATCAACTCCCTGAAAATATGTGTTGGGCAGAAGATTAGCATGAATCTCTCCTGTTTGTCCGCTGTAATCATAATTCCACCCAGCAAGACCATTTATATTTTTAAAATCATTTGTATCAAAAACTCTGTTATTCTGAGAAATTTTATCAGTTCCTTGAGTAAAGGCTATTCTGTTTCTTTTATATATATCTGCAAATGATATTTTTCTTCCTTTTTCATCTGTATAATCAAGAATTCTCAGATTATCATAAGCTCCCGGCTTTGTTAATTCGGGATATTTTCCTGTGAGCTGGTAGTATTCTTCAAGAGCAATTCTAAGTTCCTTAAGATTTTTTTGTACAAGTTCAGCTTTTTTTAGATATTTAAGATCGCTCATATTGGGAATAACAGCATAAAACACAAGAACAGCCATCATAACAATTATTATTCCCAGTTCAAGAGCTATTCCTATTCCTCTGTTTTTTTCTCTGCTTTCCATATATTATCCGCCTATCTTTTAGGTTTTATAAAACCATCTCTTATTATAATCTCTGCTCTTTCAGGATAAGTGATTTCCATTTCAAGAGGTCCTCTTTTAACAGATACCCATCCAAGTCCTTTGAAAACAAGTTCTTCTCCTGATTCAACAGTAAATTTTTCTGTAACGATTTTTTCTTTTTTATATTGTTCTGCACATTTTTCACATGGAGGAGAGAATAGATCAACTCTTCCTTCTTTTTCCATCTGAGCTGCTTTTTCAAGATTTGTATCATGATATGTTACATTTTTTGAAGCATAAACAGAGAATATAGGTTTAAGTTCACCAGTGTTTATAATTCTCATTTTAACCATTCCGCCGATAAATATTACTCTGTCTTTTCCCTCTTTATATGTTTTTCTTGAAATCTCCCCAGAAGGAACTATATCAAGGTTACATTTTTCACAGACAAGGTCTGAAAATCTTCCTTGAGGAATAAGTCCTGGAGTATCTATAAGAGTGATATTTGCATTTGTAAGAGATTTTTTAGAACTTTTAAGAGTAGTTCCTGGATATTTTGATTCAGTGGCGATATTTTTACCAATAAGTCTGTTTATTATACTTGATTTACCTACATTTGTAACACCAAGAACAAGAACTTTTGCACCATTTGGATAGAAATGATTTATTTTTTTAAATATTCCGCTTGTACCATATCCTTTTTTACTGCTTACTATAGCCACATCAAGAGGAGCAATTCCCTCTTCTCCAAGTCTTTCTTTTACCCAATTTGCCACTTCTGAAGGGTGTTTTTCATCAGGGATAAGATCTATTTTATTTACAGCTACAATAGAATCCATCTCTCTTAAAATATCAAGAATTTCATCGTCAAAAGATCCTTCAAAATCAATTATATCAAAAACAGCAAGAGCCACATCAGCTTCAGGAAGAGCTTTTTTAACCTCTTCTCTGTAATCGTCCCTTGTCATTTCAACGGGGATATATTCTCCGTAATTTTTTATTTTAAAACATCTTTGACAATAAAGTTCGTTATTATCACCATCTAAAACAGATTGAGAAAGATACCCTCTTTTGTTTTTATCCTCTCCCTGTAGTTCTACTCCACAGCCGATACATTTTTTTCCCATAATTCCTCCATTATATTTTTTCTACTGAAATATTAGAATTTGTATAGATACAGATTGATGAAGCAATTTTCATAGCTTCAAGAGCTATCTCTTCAGCTTTCATATCAGTATGTTCAAGCAGAGCCTTTCCGGCAGCATAAGCATAGCTTCCTCCGCTTCCTATTGCTGTGATATTATCATCAGGCTCAATTATATCTCCGTTTCCTGAAAGCACTAAAATATTTTCTCTGTCAGCTACAATAAGCATGGCATCAAGCATTCTTAAAGCTTTATCACTTCTCCACTCTTTTGCCAGTTCAACAGAAGCTTTTTTTAAATTTCCTTTGTATGCTTCCAGATGTTCTTCAAATTTTTCAAAAAGAGCAAAAGCATCTGCTGCTCCTCCTGCAAATCCTGTAAGAACATTATATTCTTTTATTTTTCTTATTTTTTTAGCTTTTCCTTTGAAAACAGTGTCCCCGAAAGTAACTTGTCCATCTCCGGCTATTGCCACACCATTTCCTTTTTTTACTGCTATAATAGTTGTTGCTCTAATTTTTTCCATCTTATTCTCCCTTAACTATATTTTAATCATTGAGCATATTAAGGCTTTTTAATATTGTAGGTTTTTTAATTATCTCCTGATAAATTTTTGTTGTTTCTATATTGCTGTGTCCCATAAGTTCTTTCAGATAATTTATATTCATTCCGTGGGAAAGCATATATGCACCAAAAGTATGACGGAAACTGTAAGGACTTATCTCTCTTTCTATTCCTGCTTTTACAGCATATCTGTCAATAAGTCTTCTTAATGAACGGTCGCTTATTCTGGAAGCAGATCCATTTACAAAAAGAATATCAGGGTTGTATCTTTCTTTGTATTTTTCTTTTTTGGCTTCTACATATCTTTTAAAATATTCTCTTGCTCTTTCACTGAAATAAACAGTCCTCATTGTTTTTCCACTGCTTACAAGCACTTCTCTTCTTTCAAGATTAAAAACATTTTCTCCCAGAGAAAGCAGTTCCTGTGATGTCATTCCTGAAGAATAAAGAAGCTCTAAGATAAGTCTATCTCTTAGTCCATTACATTTTTCAGTATCCATAACCCTTCTTAAACTTTCTATCTCTTCATGGGAAAGAATATCAGGTGTTTCAATTTGAAAACTTGGAGCTGTTACTGTCTGAACAGGGTCTGTTTTTATTATTCCGTTTTTTCTAAGATATCTGAAAAAACTTCTCACAGATGACATCTTTCTGTTAAGAGATCTTTTGCTCATCTGATTTTTCTGCATAGTAAGAAGAAATCCTCTTATTATAATAGGAGAGATTTTTTGAACAGTTTCCAAATCTTTTTCCTGCATAAGATATTCTTTCAATTGTTCTAAATCTTTTTTCAGAGATTTTATTGTATTTTGACTTTTTCCTTCAGTAAATTCAGAGAAGAAAAGAAAATCTTTTATATATTTTTCAAATAAAGTGAAGTCCATACTTCTCTCCTTATGACAGCTCTTTCAGTTTTTCGTCTAAATATTCCAGAGCAATATTTGATATTTTATTATATCTCTCTTTTTTATCTCTTATTTTCTTACCTTCTAAAGCTCTTATCATTCCAAAATTAGGCCCCATAGGCTGAAAATTATCTTTCTCTTCAGTGATATATTTTATCATAGAGCCTATTGCACTTCTGTCATCTAAAACAAAAGGATTAAGTCCCATTATTTTATTATACATATTTACAGCAGCAATCATACCTGTTGCCATAGCTGCCACATATCCTTCTCCCCCTGTTATCTGCCCAGCAAAGAAAATATTTTCATTTTCTTTCATATTAAGCATAGGTGTAAGAAGTTTTGTAGAGTTTATAAAAGTATTTCTGTGCATAACACCATATCTTATAAAATCTGCATTTTCAAGTCCTGGTATCATTGAGAAAACTCTTTTTTGCTCTCCAAATTTTAAATTTGTTTGAAATCCTACTATATTATATAGTCTTCCATCTTTATCGTCTTGTCTAAGCTGAACGACAGCATAATCTCTTGTTTGTGTTCTTGGATTTGTAAGTCCTTTTGGTTTTAGAGGTCCAAACAGAAGAGTTTTTTCTCCTCTTGCAGCAATTCTTTCTACAGGCATACAACCTTCAAAGAGTTTTTCCTCTTCAAATTTTTTCAGAGGAGCTCTCTCTGCAGTAATAAGATTTTCGTAAAATCTTTTGTATTCCTCTTCATTCATAGGACAGTTAATATATTCTCCGTCCCCTTTATCGTAACGAGATTGGAAATATACTTTATCCATGTCTATTGATTCAAGAGTTACAATGGGAGCAGCAGCATCATAGAAATAAAGATAATCTGAATGTGTCAGCTCCTGTATTTTTTTTGAAAGAGCTTCTGAAGTAAGAGGTCCACTTGCAACAAGCACCATCTTATCTTTTGGAATCTCTGTAAGCTCTTCATTTATTATTTCTATATTTGGATGATTTTTAAGTATCTCTGTTATTTTTCCTGAAAATCCTTCTCTGTCTACAGCAAGAGCTTGTCCAGCAGGAACTCTGCATTCATCAGCAATTTTTACAAGAAGAGAACCCATTTTTCTAAGCTCCTCCTTCATAAGTCCTGAAGCATTTCCAAGATGATCTCCTCCAAGGGAGTTGCTGCACACAAGCTCAGCAAAATTTTGTGTTTTATGAGCTTCAGTACTTTTTATTGGACGCATCTCGTAAAGTTTAACTTTTATTCCTCTTTCTGCAAGTTGGTAAGCAGCCTCACTTCCAGCAAGTCCTGCCCCTATAATTATTACTTCTTTATTCATTAAAATTACTCCTTATGATATCTATTTAGTACATTTCATTATACTATATTTTTATTATTATAGGAAGTTTTCTTTTTGCTTGTTAAAAACTATAAACCTATGATAAAATATGTAATCGGGATTTGTGAGGAGGTAAAATGGAAGTTATAAGCAAAAACAAACCAAAAGGAAAAGCATATTCAAAAATTAAGGCTAAAAGAAAACAAACAAGAATACTTCAGGAAAAAGCCATAAAGCAGAGAACAGAAAATAAAAGAATAAATGCAGAAAACAGAAAAGCAAATCTTGAATTCAGAGAGTTTATGAATAAAGTTGCAGAGGTAGAAATAGTTGAATTTAAGAAAAATATGCTTATTATCGATATTGACGGAGAACTTGAAAAAAGAGCTGTGCTTTTTGATAAAAGAAAGGTAAATAAGAAAAATCTTTCAGAGGAGATTTTAGGATTTAAGATAAAACTTTTTGGAGAAGAAGTTTTCCTCAGAAAGCTTGGGAATTTTCCTGAGAAAAAAGATGAACTTATTTTTGCAATGGAAGAGCTTTTTGATTAATATCAACAAAATAAAAATCTGTGTAGTTTTAAAATTACACAGATTTTTTTATATTAATCTATTATATTTTTTACAGCTAATTTTTTAATAACAGAGCATATATCCATAATACTTTCTGTTTTAAGTGTGTCTGGAAGAGTTACAAAAGAAAAACTTCTTTTAAGAGAAAAATTTTCAAGAGGGATTTTTTCGATTTTTTCCTCTTCTAATTCTCTTTGAGCAGCACATCTATATGCAAAAGTAATTCCCATATCTTTTTTAATCATACTCATAATTACAGGGATATTATCAACTTCATGTGAAAAAATAAAGTTTTCAGGTTTTATGTTGTGAGCCATACATTCACTTTCAAATATATCCCTTGTACCACTTCCCTTTTCTCTTAAAATAAGAGGGGCAGAAAGACAGTCTTCAAGTTTTGTAAAATTTCTGTACTCACTTCCTTTTTTACAGAATCCACAAAACTCCTCTTCCATAAAAATATCACTGGCATAACTTTTTTTATCAAAGTTTCCTTCAATAAGAGCAAAATCAATCATGCCATTTTCAAGTTCAAATAAAAGCTCATGTGTATTTTGTGTTATCATTTCAAACCGAGTATCTTTCCAATACTCTGCCATTTTTGGAAGAAGATAGGGCATAACTCCCTCACTTATTGAAAGAGTAACTCCAAATCTGATAGTTTTTACAGGAGGTTGTTTTATAAGAGAGATAAATTGCTGTTCAATAGTAATCATTCTTTTTATCATCTGATAAAATTTTTTTCCCTCTTCTGTAAGGATAATTTTTCTTCCTTCACGGCTGAATAGTGTAACATTGTATTCGTTTTCTAAAACTTTTAGCTGTTGGCTTACAGCAGGTTGAGTCATATGAAGTTCAAGGGCTGTTTTTGTAGTGCTTTGACATTCGGCTAATTTTATAAATGTATATAACTTTTGTTCCAGCATTTTTCCCTCCTGAGATATATAAATTTTTTTATAGATTGTATAAAAATCTTAATTAGATTTTATAATATTTTTGTTTTATAATCAAGAGGAAAATAAGAAAATCAGGAGGGGTTGTGTAATGAAAAAAATGATAATGGAGGTATTTCCGGGCTTTTTAGTATGTGTAGTGATATCTTTTATATCACAGGAGATCAGCAGATTTTTTCCAGCTGTTGGAGCAGCACTTTTTGCCATAGGTATAGGGGTGATTTGTGGAAATACTTTTTTAAATAAATCATGTTTCGAAGAGGGAACAAGATTTTCAGAGAAAGATCTTTTAGAATATTCTATTGTTCTTACAGGGGCAGCACTTATGCTCAGTGATATAACAGCACTTGGTATATCAGGAGTTGTGTTTATATTATGCCAGATGTCAGCTACTATTTTTTTAGCATATATAATAGGAAGAAAGTTAGGATTTGGCAGAAGATTTTCTCTTCTTATGGGAGCTGGAAATGCTGTATGTGGTTCATCAGCAATAGCCACTGTTTCACCTATAGTTAATGCAGATAGTAAGGAGAAAGGGCTTTCTGTAACAATTGTAAATGTTACAGGAACAGTTCTTATGGTAATTTTACCAATAGTTACAGAGATTCTTTACAGACATGAAACTCTGCAAACTTCAGCTATGATAGGGGGAATACTTCAATCTATCGGGCAGGTTATAGCTGGAGCTCAATTTGTAAATATCCATGTAGTAGAAACAGCAACAATATTTAAAATAATTCGTATAATATTTATTGTTCTTGTGGCTCTTCTTTATTCTCATGCTGAAACAGATGATGAAAACCTACCTCTTTTCTCAAAAAAGAAAATCTTTAAAGGAGAGGGAGATAAAAAGATAAAAGCTGGAATACCTTGGTTTATAACAGGATTTTTTATAATGGCAGCTCTTCATACAGTGGGATTTATTCCTGAAACTATATCAAATTTGGCTAAAACTGTAAGTCAGCAATTTGAGATAACAGCTCTTGCAGCAATAGGAATGAGAGTAAAATTTAAAGATTTAATTTCAGAAGGTCCTAAAGGAATGGTATATGGAACAGCAGTTGGAACAGTTCAGATAATAATAGCCATAATTTTCATTCATATATTTATATAAAAAATTGAAAAAATAAAAAGGCAAGAAAGAAAATTTTGTAATAAGTTCTGTCTTGTCTTTTTTATTTGTATTTAATTTTAATTTCTTAAAAAGGGAAGTATACCTTCAGTTATAACGAGTTTTCTTTTTCTGTA
>DXWL01000048.1 GCA_019416865.1 Fusobacterium sp. | reverse complement strand
GGGGCTGTTGCATTTTTTAACAGCTCATACAAAAAGTGCTGAAAAGAATTTTTTCTTCTCAGCACTTTTCTTTTTAAATAAAAAAGGTATAAAGTACTTAAAATTTTTACAAATTTCTAATACAATATACCTATGTCCAAAGTAATTCATAATAACATTTTTTTCAGCTTAAATCAACCTAAAATTTTTCATCTTGTTGAATATCAAATTTCTAACGATGATCCAGTGAGAAAACTTAGCGAAATTTTGGAGGCGATGGATTTTAATAAGTTAATGCAAGTATTTTCTCATAAAACAAAAATTCATCCTGTTAGAATGTTTGCTGTCATACTTTACGCGTATTCCAGAGGTATATATTCTACAAGAGATATTGAAATCGCATGTCATGAAAATATCAAATTTAGATTTCTGTTACAGAGTTCTAAAATTCCTGACCATTCCATTATTTCGAGATTCTTAACTAAAATTGAAAATTTACTGCCAGAGTTGTTTGAGCAGTTTTTCAAAATAATTTTTAAATTGGAGAACATTTCTACGGATACAATATACATTGATGGAACTAAAATTGAAGCATATGCAAATAAATATACTTTTGTTTGGAGAGGTTCTATTGAAAAGTACAGTTTAAGATTAGATGAAAAAATAGAAACTTTAATTTCTGATTTCAATAATGATTTTAATGCAAATTATGAAAGTTTTTTAGAAATTTGTGCATATTTATCAAATCTTAATATTAAATTTGTGAAAGGAAGAGGACACAGAAAATCAAAAGAACAAAAATATTTTGAAAAATGTATGGAATACTTAGAAAAATATCAACGATATTCAAACCATTTCATTAATCTTCGCGGGAGAAACAGTTACTCTAAAACTGATATTGATGCTACATTCATGCGGATGAAAGATGATTACATGAAAAATGGGCAATTAAAACCAGGATATAATTTACAGATTGGAGTTATCAGTGAGTATATTTGTGCTTATGATATTTTTCCAAATCCATCAGATTCCAAAACTTTAATTCCATTTCTTGATAAGATATCAACTTTAAATTTAAATATTAAAAATATAGTTGCTGATGCTGGATATGAAAGTATCAGTAATTATGAATATTTAGAAAAAATGGGATATAATTCATATATAAAACCAATATACTTTGAAAAATCAAAGACAAGAAAATTTAAAAATGATTTAAATAGAATTGAAAATTTAATTTATGATTTTAAGAAAAATAAACTTTTTAGAAAAGATGGGTTAGAACTAGATTTTCTCTACTCAAATAAAAAAGGAACAGTACATTACTTTTTTAATTCTGAAACAAAGAAAAAAATAAAATACAATGCAAAATTCAGAATGTTATCTGATAAATCAAAAGAAAATATTTCAAGCGATTATGGTAAGCAATTAAGACTAAACAGGAGTATTCAAGTTGAAGGAGCTTTCGCAGTTTTAAAAGAAGATATGAAATTAAGAAAATTAAAAGTGCGTGGTAAACCAAGTTTTTTAAGAGAGATAGGATTATTTTGTATGGGCTATAATTTTAACAGATACATAAGCAGAAGTTTAAGAAATTGTAAAGGAACAACACTGCATTCATTACAAGCAGCTTAATTTAGTTGAGAATTATTCTGTTTTTTTTGTGCTGTAAAAAAATAAATGAAATTGTAAAAATTTTAGAAATCACAAAAATGGTTTCTATTTTTTTTATTCAAAAGAAAAAGAGCTGAGCAAATTAATGATTAAAAATCATCAATTTGCAACAGCCCCAGTCCCTTTTTATTATTAGAATTGTTCACAGCCTTTATAAAGTTTTCTAACTTCAAAGCTTGTATAATTTTCAAGTTTTCTGTCTTTTGTGATTTTCTTTGTTTTAAAGTCATATATATATCTTATAAATCTATTTTTATAAGAGTTTCTTACATATTCTTCTCTTACAAAATGAAGATTTCCATTTTTAAGATAAACTCTTGCAGGATAACGTTGCTGAACATTTCTGGCATCAATAAGAGTTTCAGCATATTTCATAAATCCCTCTCTCATTTTTATATCCATCATATTCTCATAATATATCCTGTTGTCGTCATATATTCTATAACCGATAATACTTCTGTAATCGTCAGTCTTTCTGTCATAGTCAATGTTTCTTTCCTCTTTTTCTTTTGCTCCATACTCTTTCATAAATCTTGTATCTCCAAGAATAGCTTCATAAGTAGGACTAAGAATCATTTTTATTTTAACTTTGTTTTTGTCAAAATTTTTAGCTTCCTCAACACTCATTTTAAGTTTAAATTCCTCTTTATCTTTAAAAGGAAGAGAAAAATGTCTGATTTTTCTTTCTATTTTTCCATCAGATTCTGTAACATTTTCTCCCTCTTCATAGGAATAAACTGTAAAAATCATCTCCTGTGTGTCAGCGTTATATTCTATATTCATACGGCCGTCATCATACATAAAATATGAATCTACAAGGTAGTTAAGATATTTTTTCTGATCACTCTGCAGACGCTTCATATACTCTTTTGTCGTTTCAAACTCTCCTTTTCCGGCAGAATACATATATGTATTTTTCAGAGAATATCTTTTTGCCATATATTCTTTAGCAGTTTGATAATCGATTCCATCTTCTGTCATCATTCTGTTAAACATATATTCGTTGTGATAAACTCCGTTTTCATCAAATCCTCTTCTGTTTATACCGTTTTTATCAAATCCTAAAGAGTTGAATCCTTGCTTGTCATAACCAGTTCTGTCAAAGCCGTATTTGTTATATCCCTCTATGTCGTATCCCTCTTTATCATATATAGTTTTTGTAATTTTGTTAAGACCTATATGTTTTCCTTCCAGATAAAATCCTCTTTCATCAACTTTATCCATACAGGAAGTCAGAAGAAATGCCATAAAAAATGAAATTAAGATTTTTTTCATTCAGTACCTCCGCTTATTTTGCATATATAAAGGATAACTTATCTGTAAAAAAAAATCAATCAGAAAGTGAAAAAATAAAAAAATCTCGATATAGTTAATACCGAGATTTTTTTATAATTGATATTATTTATTTACTTTTTCTTCAAGAAGTTTTCCAGCTTTAAATTTTACAACTTTTTTAGCTTCTACATTAACAGCTTCACCTGTTTTAGGGTTTTTGCATACTCTAGCAGCTCTTTCAGCAACTTCAAATTTTCCCCATCCTGTGAATGTAACACCATCACCATTTACAAGAGCTTCTTCAACTGCAGCAAGGAAAGCCATTGCTTTTTTTTCAGCATCAGCTTTAGTTTCAAATCCACCTTTTTCAAAATAAAGATTTACAAATTCTTTTTTAGTCATTTTTTCCTCCTCGTAATAAATTCAGTATGTTTTACAGCCATTATAATGGTTATATCATATTTTAAAAGCTGTTGCAATCTGTTTTTTATAAATTAGAAGTTATTTTCAAGAATTTGAACTAGCTGATCAGGACAAGATGTATTTTTTGCACCACATTTTATCCCTTTTAGTTTTCTTTTTACCTCGTCTACATTCATTCCTGTAACAAGTCTTGCAACTCCTTGAGTGTTTCCGCTGCATCCTCCGATAAATTTAATATCTTTTACAATTCCGTTTTCAACTTCAAGTTCGATAGTTTTTGCACAAACTCCATGTGTTTTAAATGATGTCATGATATTCCTCCCTTAAACAATTAAATATTATATATAAAGAATTATTCCGATAATACCTGAACCAACGATAAGAGGAATAACTCCGATATTATACATCAGTGAAAGGACTATTGAAAGTCCAAATATTATAAAACTTTTCCAGTCAATAAAATTTTCAGGTTTTAAAAGTGATAAACCTGCTGCTAAAATAAGTCCCAATACAGTAGGACGAAGTGCTCTGAATGCTCTGTCAACTACAGGAGAATTTCTAAATTTATGAAGAAACATAACTATAATTGATAAAACAATAAATGAAGGAAGCACAACCCCCAAAGTTGTGAAAAGAGATCCTAAAATGCTTCCTGTTACTTTATATCCAATATATGTAGCAGAGTTTATAGCAATAGGGCCAGGTGTTACCTGAGAAAGAGCAACAACCTCTGTAAATTCACTGGTAGTTATCCAACCAAAATTTTCAACTACATCTTTTTGAATCAGAGAAAGAATAGCATATCCTCCTCCGAAACTGAAAAGCCCTATTTTAAAAAAAGTATAAAAAAGTTGGAAATATATCATTTTTTATCTCCCCCTTCTGTGTTTTTCTTATTTTTTTCATCAACCCATTTAAAATATATATTTCCTATTATCATAGTAAGAACAATGACAACAATAGGAGAAAGAGGCGTATATGCCACAAGCAATCCTACCGTTATAGGAAGAAGAATCATTTTTAATGTAAGTTTTGCACTTTTTGCCATTTTTATTGTAGAGATAAAAATAAGTGCAACTGTAACAGGTTTTATTCCATTAAAGAAAGATATAAAAAACTTTGAATTTCTTACTGAAGACATAAAGGTTGCAAGAGTCAAAATCATTAAGAAAGAAGGAAGTACAGCTCCCATAGCTCCTGCTACAGCTCCCAGTTTTCCTCCTATTTTATGCCCTGCAATTATAGAAGTATTAATTGCCAATGCTCCTGGAGCAGACTGAGCCACAGCCAAAGCATCTACAAACTCTTCATCTTTAAGCCATTTCTTTTTGTCAACTAAAGCTTCCTTAATAAGAGGAACCATTGCATATCCTCCTCCTATTGTGAAAGCACCTATCTTAAAAAATACAAGAAATATATCAAAATGTATATTTTTTTTCACAATTTACCGCCCCCTCGGTAATTTTCAGTGTTTACTTCATTATTTCTTATTATATCATAAACGGTGGTTAAAAATAAAATTTTCTTTAAATAAAAAAGTTAAAAAGAGATAAATTTTCTGATATAATATAAAACAGGGCATTTTTTTATGCAGTTTATATTTAGGAGGAAAATTAAAATATGAAAGATGAAGTTTTAAAATATATAAAGGTAACTATTGGGGTTATTCTCTGTGCTTTGGGAATTGTAATGATACTTAATGCAGATATGGGACTTTCTCCATGGGATGTACTTAATCAGGGGATAAATATTCAATCAGGGATAACATTGGGACAAGCAAATATCCTTGTGGGAATTGTGGTTATCCTTATTGGAATATATTTCAAACAGCCGATAGGAAGCGGAACTATTATAAATGTTGCTCTTGTAGGGACATTTGTGGATATATTTATGTCTCTTGATTTTCTTCCTTGGGGAGATACAGTCTTAAAACAAATTTTTCTTTTTGGTATGGGAGAGATTGTTTTTGCTCTTGGAAGTTATATGTATATTTCTGGGGGATGTGGATGTGGTCCAAGAGATGGACTTATGGTTGTTTTTACTAAAAAGACGGGACTTTCTATGGGAATGGTAAGACTTTGTTTAGAGGTTTCAGCTCTTACAGCAGGATATTTTTTAGGAGGAAAAGTTGGAGTGGGAACAGCTCTTTTCTCTTTGGGAACAGGGTATGTTATTCAGTTCTTCTTTAAGATGTTTAAGCAAGATGTAAAGAAGATAGAGCATAGAAGCTTGATAAAAGAGTTTAAGATGTTGAGAGAGTATATAAGCAGATAAATTTATTTCTTTAAAAATTCCTATAAAATTTTTAAATATTAAAAATAATTTAATGTTATACTAACTATCAATAATCTTGGTGAATTTTTTTGAAAAAAATATTTTTATTTACACAAAGTTTTTTATATTACCTAAAAAATGGCTCAATGTGAACACTCTCACACTGAGCCATTTTTTTAATACTCTTCAAACATTTCTATACTTAAAATTATCATATTGAAAAACATCAAATTAGAAGTTATGATTATTTTTTTATTTTTTGAATCATAGCCCATATTTTTAGGAATAAAAACTTTTATTCCGTCTGTTTCTTCTAAAATATAAGCCTCTCTTTTTGAAGATTCGATTTCATCTTCATTTTTTATAAATTCGCCTCGAATTATTGGTCTGCATCCTGCTCAGCCAAACTGCTTAATCTCTTGATTAAGGACTATTCCAGTGAATTCTCTTTTTTTCATAAAGTTTAAAACTTTATTGCTCAGTGATATCATCTGACCTCCTTTTTTCTTTTAAAATATTCATAGTTTAATTAAAACCATTAATTGTAAAATTTTCATATTTTTTCTCTACAGGATTAAAATATGGGATAATAATAGGCGGAATTTTTACAGAACTTTCATATTTTGGGAAGAATATAATTTCGTACTCTTTTTCTGAAAAATATACACTGTCTACAACTCTTTCGTTATAAGAAAGAAGATTTTCTTTAATATTAAATTTTCTTCTTAAAAAACTGTTATCCTCTATTATTTTTTCTAACCTGTCAAGATTCGCATCTCCTGAAAGACTAAGTCTTAGTATATATGCTTTTTTACCATTTACAATACCTTCTTCCCAGTTGCTGTTTCCTTCAAGTTTTCCTACAATACCTTGAAAATTATAGGGCTTATTCTTTTCAGGAAGGGGAAGAATATTTATTTCAAGCTCTTTGAATCCTAAATAAACAGGAGGTTTTTCAGTTGCATCTGCAAGTTCTTCAACAAAACTTACTCCTCCACTTTTAATTATTTTTTTTCCTACAGAAACAGGTTCCAGAATACTTCTGTAAAGCACTACTTCCACATATTCCTGTCCTTTAGAAGTTATCCTTTTAGGAATAGGAAATCCTCTGCTGTCCCTAGGTGTGATATTTCTTACTGAAAATCCATTAAAAACAGGAGTGGATACATAATTATAGTTTGTAACAGAAGATTTTATAATAACACGTTCTGCAAAAGGAATTTTTTCTCCCATGTAAAAATCTCTTTTGTAAGGTGTCATCTCTAAAATAAATTTTTGTTCAGAATTTTTTTCGGGAGATTCCTTTAAAACTTCAATTGCAATTTGGTTTGAAAGAGAACCATTTTTTGTTTTTACAGATAATACAGCTTTTCCCTCTTCGTATGGACACAAGATGTATATATCTGATTTTGAATAATTCACTTTTTTATTAATAGATGTAAAATTTGATCTGCTTACCATAGAGGTAATTTTAAATTTTTCAATTCCATTTATAGTGTATTCAGTTTTTTCCTCTCCTAAAAACTCTACACTTAATACGATATGCTGTTTTACTTCAGGGTTAACATTATCGATACCTATTTTAACTTCTGAAAAAGATATGATATTTACCATTAAAAACAGCAGCAATACTCTTGTAAATCTTTTCACAGCCTCACCCTTGCCCTCTGTAAATCATTATGTAAATACTAATTTTTAGACGTATTATTTATGTTAATAGTTTTAATTAATGATTTTCATACTCTTTTATTTTTTCTGCAAACTCTTTTGGTATTCTCGAAACTCTTTTTTTCTCATAATCAAAAACAGCCATTTTAGTAGTTCCTTTTATTGCTGTTTCGTTAGCTTCATTTATTATCTCATAATTTATGTTGAAAGTAATTCTTTCAGGCTCAATACCTGTAATTCTGCATCTTAAATTTTCTCCCATAAATACTTCCTTTATATAATATACATGAGATTCCAGCTGAATCATTCCCTTACCTTCTATATCAGCTTCGTCATACCCTATGCTTGTAAGCCATTCCATTCTTGTCTGTTGAAAAATTATAAGGGCTCTTTCATTTCCCATATGCCCTCCATAATTTATATCAGATACAATAACTTTGTAGTCCATTTCATATATTTTATCCATTTAAAAATCTCTCCCTTTTATTAATATAATATATTATACCATTCAAATGAAAAAAATACAAAAAGAAGAGGTATTACATCTCTGTAATACCTCTCTTTTCAATTCATACAAAAATATAAATACTTTTTAAAAGTAGATATACTATTTAGCCTGTTTAATTTTTCCTTGAGCAGCGGCTATTTTTGCAATCAGCAGTCTATATGGAGAACATGATACATAATCAAGTCCTATCTCGTTACAGAATTCCACACTCTTAGGTTCTCCTCCGTGTTCTCCGCAGATACCAAGTTTGATATTAGGTCTTGTTTTTCTACCTTTTTCAATCGCCATTTTCATAAGTGATCCTACACCCTCTCTGTCTATGCTGATAAATGGGTCTTTTTCAAAAATACCTCTGTCAACATATTCTCTTATAAACTTACCTGCGTCATCTCTTGAGAATCCGAAAGTAATTTGAGTAAGGTCATTTGTTCCGAAACTAAAGAATTCAGCTTCTTCAGCAATTTTATCAGCTGTTACACAAGCACGAGGAACTTCTATCATTGTTCCTATTTTGTAATCCACTTTTTCTTTTCTTTCAGCAAACAGCTCTTCTATAACTGCTGTAATTTTTTCTTTTATATAATGAAGTTCACTCTTTTCTATAATAAGAGGAATCATAATTTCAGGTTTAACAACTATTCCTTTTGCCTGTACATCAAGAGCAGCTTCTATTATAGCTTTTGTCTGCATTTCATAGATTTCAGGATAAGTAACACCAAGTCTGCATCCTCTGTGTCCAAGCATTGGGTTTACTTCGTGAAGATATTCTGTTCTCTCTTCAATTTCACGAACAGATTTTCCCATAAGTTCTGCAAGTTTTGCTCTGTCAGCAGCATTTCTTGGCAGGAATTCATGTAGAGGTGGGTCAAGAAGTCTTACTGTTACAGGTTTTCCATTCATAAGCTCAAATATATCACAGAAATCTTGTTTTTGGAATGGATAAATTTTAGCTAATGCTCTTGATCTTTCAAGCTCGCTGTTAGAAACGATCATTTCTCTAACTGCCCAAATTCTGTCTTCACCAAAGAACATATGTTCTGTTCTGCAAAGTCCGATTCCTTCTGCTCCAAATTTTAGTCCTACAGCACAATCTCTAGGAGTGTCAGCATTCATTCTGATTCCAAGACTTCTTACTTCATCAACCCAGCTTATGAATTTTTCAAAAGCACCTGTAAGTTCTATTTCAGTCTTAGGAACTTCTCCAAGATAAACTTTTCCTGTTGAACCGTCAAGAGAGATAAATTCTCCTTCTTTTATTACAACACCTCTTGATTCAAGTTCTTTTCTTTCTTCATATATTGTAAGTTCACTGCATCCACATACACAACATTTTCCCATTCCTCTTGCAACAACTGCTGCGTGAGATGTCATTCCTCCACGGATAGTTAAAATACCATCAGCAATATTCATTCCCTCAATATCTTCAGGAGAAGTTTCAAGTCTTACAAGGATACCTCCTCCATTTTCTTTTATTGATTTACAGTCGAAGAATACTTTTCCTGAAGCTGCACCAGGAGAAGCTGCAAGTCCTTCACCGATCTCTTTGGCATTTTCTACTCCCTCTTTAGAGAATGTTTTGTGAAGAAGTTGGTCTATACTCTTAGGATCTATTCTTAAAATAGCTTCTTCTTTTGTGATAAGTCCCTCTTCAACTAAGTCAACAGCGATATTTATTGCTGCTTTTGAAGTTCTCTTACCATTTCTTGTTTGAAGCATATAGAATTTTCCTCTTTCAATAGTAAATTCCATATCCTGCATATCTTTATAGTGTTTTTCAAGTGTATGGCAGATATCTGTAAATTGTTTATAAATTTCAGGCATCTCTCTTTCAAGTTTATCTATTGTTTCAGGAGTTCTTATTCCAGCAACAACATCTTCCCCTTGGGCATTGATTAGGTATTCACCGAATATTTTATTTTCTCCAGTTGCAGGGTTTCTTGTAAATGCAACACCAGTTCCAGAATTTTCTCCCATGTTTCCAAATACCATTGACTGAACATTTACGGCTGTACCAGGAAGTCCTGTAATTTCGTTAAGCTCTCTGTAGATTATTGCTCTTGGGTTGTTCCAAGAATTAAATACTGCTTTAACAGCACTTAAAAGTTGTTCCATAGGATCTGCATAGAAATCTTCTCCTGTTTCTTCTGCATAAAGATCTTTAAATCTTTTAGTGATAACTTTTAAATCTTCAACATCAAGGTCAAGATCGCTTGTAATTCCTTTTCCCTCTTTTACTTTATCCATTATAATGTCAAATTTATATTTTGGAACTTCTTTTACAACATCTCCAAACATCTGTATAAATCTTCTGTATGAGTCCCAAGCAAGTCTAGGGTTGTTTGTTATTTTTGCAAGAGATTCTACAGTTGTATCGTTTAATCCTAAATTAAGAATTGTATCCATCATTCCAGGCATAGAAACAGCTGCTCCTGATCTTACTGATACAAGAAGAGGATTTTCCCCATGTCCGAAAGTTTTTCCTGTTACTGATTCCAATTTTTTAACACTTGCAACGATCTCTTCTTTTAATTCAGGCCATATTTTTTTATCCTGATTATAGAACTCGCTACAAGCCTCAGTCGAAATAGTAAATCCTGGAGGAACAGGAAGACCTATATGTGTCATCTCAGCAAGATTTGCCCCTTTTCCTCCAAGCAAATCCTTCATGTTTTTGTTACCTTCGTCAAAAGAGTAAATAAATTTTTTCATAACTGATGCCTCCTTAATTTTAGACCTATATTTTTTAATATTTTTAATTTTTTAAATAAGTTCCTGCTCTTTCATTATTTCCAGTATCATTTGTGCAGTTTCTTCGATTGCTTTTTTAGATACATCTATTACAGGACATCCCAATTTTTTCATAATACTGTCTGCATAGTTAAGCTCTTCTATTATTCTTGAAAGAGATGAGTATGATGAACCATTTCTAAGTCCGATACACTTTACTCTTTCTGTTCTTATTTTATTCAGCATCTCCACCGAATTTGTAAGCCCTATAATTTTCTTTTTAGGGATTTCAAAAAGCTCTTTAGGTGGCTTTACTTCAGGGACAAGTGGAATATTTAAAACTTTAAGATACATCTTATTAGCTATATAAATGCTAAGAGGTGTTTTTGAAGTTCTGGAAATTCCTGCAAGCACTAAATCAGCTTCGTGAAGCATATGTTGATCTTTACCGTCGTCATATTTTACAGCAAATTCAATAGCTTCAATTCTGCCGAAATATTTTTCGTCCATAACCCTGTAAGCTCCTGACTGTCTTTTAGGTTCTTCACCTATTTGAGCCTGAAGAGCTGATAACAGAGGATTTAAAAGATCTGAATATTTAATATTATTTTCACTGCAAAACTCTTTCATTCTTTTTACAACATCTACATTAACAAGAGTAAAAAGAATAAAAACATTGGGATAATCTTTTATTTTTTTTAATTCTCTGTCGAGAGCTTCCACCGTGGAAATACGGCTGTGCCTTATAATATTGTACGAGGCTATATCAAACTGGCTAAGGGCACATCTAAGCATTTGCTCCCCTGATTCTCCAAAGGAATCTGAGAAGATATGCACCGTTAATTTTTCGATACTCATATTTTATCCCTCCCTGCTCCTATATAGAAAAATTATTTTTCTAGGAATATGCTACAATATTTTTTAAAAAATTGCAAATAAATATTAAAAATTATCCAAAAAAAGATTAATTTTTAACCAAAATTAAAATTTAATAAAAATAGAATAAATTTAAATCTCTTTATATTATTTTTCGACAAAACTCCTTAAATC
>DXWL01000047.1 GCA_019416865.1 Fusobacterium sp. | reverse complement strand
TCTTTCTGTGAGCAATATAAATAGAAACTATTTTTTCTTAGAGAATTTTATTTTTACAAATTTGCAACAGCCCCATTTTTAATTACCAGAATTTATTTAGTTCCAAAAATTCTATCTCCACAATCTCCAAGTCCAGGAACGATATATCCATGTTCATTCAGATATTTATCTATTTTAGCTGTGAAAACAGGTACATCAGGATGAGCTTCCTGCACTTTTGCTATTCCCTCAGGAGCTGATATTAAACACATAAATGTAATATCTTTTACTCCTCTTTCTTTTAGATAGTCGATAGCATAGATTGCTGATCCTCCTGTTGCAAGCATAGGATCCACTAATATAACTTTTCTGTCTTTAATATCTACAGGAAGTTTGCAGTAATAGTATACAGGCTGTAAAGTTTCCTCATTTCTGTACACTCCTATATGACCAACTTTTGCAGTAGGTATCAGAGAAAGAATTCCATCAACCATTCCAAGTCCTGCTCTTAAAATAGGCACAATTGCCACTGCCTTATCTTTTAAAATCCCTGCTTTTGTTTTCATAATCGGAGTTTCAACTTCAATTTCTTCAAGCTCTAAATCCTTTGTTGTTTCATAAATCATAAGTTTCGCTATCTCATTCAAATTTTCCCTGAATGTTTTAGTATCCGTATTTTTATCTCTTAAGTAAGTAAGCTTATGCTCAATTAAAGGGTGTTTAATTTCTACAACTGCCATTTCTTCGCCTCCTGAATTGTTGTTATTTATAAAAAAACAGGACATTTGTCCTGTTTCTTATTTGATATTGTATTTTTTGTTGAACTTGTCAACTCTACCAGCTGTATCTAAGAATTTAGCTTTTCCTGTGTAGAATGGATGACATTTTGAACAAACAGCAACTTTAAGGTCACCTTTTGCATATGTAGATCTTGTTTCGAATTTTTCTCCACAAGTACATTCAACTGTTACAACTTTGTAATCAGGATGTATTCCTTTTTTCATTCCGTTTCACCGTCCTTCGATAATTACCTTATAAATTCACAAAGCATTGTATCATATTTTTCAGCTTTTTGCAACCATTTTTATGATTCTTTTGTGAACTTTTATTAATTTTTTAGTCCAGCCATGAATCTACATCAGATTTCAAAATTTCACTATTTTCCCCATTTATTTCAAATTCATATTCAAGACCTTCGTGAATAAACTCTATTTCATACACATATAGAGCAGGATTTACATCATCTTCACGATCTAGCTTTATTTTATAATATTTTATTTCATTTTCATTTACTCCTGCTGCTTTAAGTGCTGTATTTTTAGCTTTTTCAAGCCCTATAAGTCTTACTCCTCTTTGTTCTGCTTGTTCTGTCATCATCTTTGTTTCAATCTCACGAGCCTTTTTTTCCTTCTTAGATTCAAATCTGTCAACTGCAAATACAGATGTCCCTATCATTATTATTCCCATTATTAATATTCCAACTCTTTTCATAATTCGCTCCTTTCTGTTTCTTTTATCTATTATGCCTTTATTATACAGATGAATTATGAAAGAAAGATTAAAATAAAAATTTTTTTATTTTTTATTTATTGGGAAAAAAAGTGTAAATATACTTCCTTCTCCCAAAACACTCTCTGCCTCTGCAAAGCCTCCGTGTTTTTCAGTAATCCACTTTACCATAGAAAGTCCCAGTCCCATACTTCCTGTGGTCTGTGCTGTTCTTGCTTCCTCTCCTTGAAAAAATCTATCCCATATTTTTTTAAGATTTTCTCTGCTTATTCCTATTCCATTATCTTTTATTTTTACTGCAAGAAAATCATTCTGCTCTAAAATATTTATTTCAATCCAACCATTTTCTTTTCCATAAACAGCTGCATTTCTTACAACATTTTGTACAGCACTGGAAAACATCACTCTATCAAGATAATATTTCTTTCCTTTAGGAAGAGTATTGCTAATTTTTATTGAAATATTTTTCTTTTGAGCCTCTATTTTATTTTCCTCTGCTATCTCTTTTATAATTTTTGATACATCTATATCCTTGTAATTAAGATTTATCCTTCCCTGCTCTGCCCTTGCAAAAAACAAAAGCTGTTCTATAAGTTTTGACATCTTATCTGCCTGACGGCTTATAACCTCCATAGATTCTCTAGCCTCTTGAAAATCTGTTCCATGCTGAAGAATATAATCACTCTCTGCCATAATTACAGCCACAGGGGTACGCAATTCATGAGAAGCATCTGAGGTAAACTGTTTTTCCTGTTCAAAACTTTTTTCTAATCTTTCGAGCATATTGTCTATTGTTTTCCCAAGCTTTGAAATCTCATCTTTTCCCTCTGGAAGCCCTATTCTCAAAGATAATTCTTCACTGTCTGTAATACTCTGTGCTGTTTCTTGAATCTTTTTTACAGGCTCAAAGGCTCTTTTAGTAATTATATATCCTATCACAGCAGATAAAATTACAAGAAACGGAAGAACTATAAAAGTTCCTCTCACAATAAGAGTTGTCATCTGTGCTGTTTTTACATTTGGAATAACTCCTCTTATCCAAAAAATTTCTCCATTTTCTGTATGTGATTTTTTATCATATACATAAAATATTTCATTGCTGTTTTTTACAGTTTGAATATGTCCCTCTGACAAAATAATTTCAGCAGAAAATTTTTCCGGAATAATTCCCTCAATATATTTTTTATTCTTATCGTATTTTAATAGATATACGCCATCTTCAAAAAAATCAAAAGAATCTCCTTCTTCTATATCTTCTGCAGCATCTTCTACAACTTCCAGCAAAATATTTTTATGCCCAGCAATAATTGTTTTATCTGCAAATTCTCCAATTATTCCCAAAATACAAAGAGCCATCACCACCATAAAAAAAGTGTACCATAAAGTTATTTTTCCCTTTATCGTTAAAAATTTCATACACCTTTCTCCTTCTCTTTCAACACATATCCAACACCTCTTACAGTATGAATAAGTTTAGTTTCAAAATCTTTATCTACTTTCAGCCTAATATAACGAATATAGACATCAATCATATTGGAAGCTCCTTGATAGTCATAATTCCAAATATGTTCTTCCAGCTTTTCTCTGGTAAGAACAATCCCCTTATTCTGCATCATATATTCTAAAATTGCAAATTCCTTGGCAGAAAGCTCTATATCTTTTCCTCCTCTTTGAACTGAATGAGAAGCTGTATTAAGAGTAAGATCTGCAATTTTTAAAATATTAGTTGTTTCTCCGTAATTTCTCCTTATAACTGCTCTGATTCTTGCCATAAGTTCTTCAAAATGAAAAGGCTTTACTATATAATCATCTGCTCCCAAATTAAGTCCGTTTACCTTATCTTCAACTGTATCTTTAGCAGTAAGAAATAAAACAGGAGTTTTATTTCCATTTTTTCTTATCTCTTTAAGTACCTCATAACCATTTTTTACAGGCATCATAATATCTAAAAGTATTAAATCATAAGAAGTCATATTTATATAGTCAAGAGTTTCACCACCATCAAAACATGAATCTACACCATATCCCTCTGCCTTAAGTTTTCTGCATATTATACGATTCATATCTCTTTCATCTTCTGCAACAAGTATTCTCATAATTTTTCCTTTCCACACTTTTTAATTTTATAAAATTATACTCTGTAAAAATTAAAATAAAATTAAAGCTCTCTTATTTTTTTACAACCTCAAAATTTACCTTTGCACTTTCTCCCTTTTCTCCTACAATTATTATTTCATATTTTCCCTCTTTCAGATTAAAACTTTTTTCTCTGTTTTTATCTGTACCAATATATTTTTTATTTATATACCAATAAATATTTTGATTTTTAAGATTTGCTGTTTTTATTATTACACTTTTTTCACCATCAAAATCTTTTGGAATAACTATTTTTAAATTTTCTGTAGGATAAATAAATTTTATTGTTTTTTGGACAGATTTTTCACTAAATATATCTGAAATATCAATATTTTCTTTTATGAAATAATTTATTACCTCTATAGGATAGGAAATTATAACCTTCTCTTTTCTCTTATAAAAATCTTTATCTCTTGAATCTATCTCTTCATCTTTTTCATTTACAAAAATTTTTCTGTAATAAGGGGATACTTTTAAAGGCATCGCCTGAGCAGGATACAGTATCTCTTTGTAAGGAACATCATATTTAAGTCTGTATCCAGTTTCTCTGTCAACTTTTATCTTCACGAGGTCATCAGGCTCTTTAAATTCCTTTTCTTTTTTAGGAAGAATTTTTAAAAGATTAAATAAAAGATTTCCCCCTGTGTATACACCAGTAAGATTTGAATTTCCCCCTCCTGTAAAATTTCCTGTCCACACAATAACTGTCCATTCTGGTGTAACTCCTGCTGCCCAGCCGTCCCTTCTTCCATGACTTGTTCCTGTTTTCCAAGACACAGGATTTTTATCTCTGTAAATTTTTTCTATTCCTGGTCTTTCCAGCTCTCTTATAGTTTGAAGAGTGAGATAAGAAGCACCTTTTGAAATAAGTGGTTTCCCTTCCTCTTTTTTATTTTCATTTTTTATGTATTTAAGATTTTTAAAATTTCCATAATCAGCAAGTCCTGAATAAAGTTTTCCTATATTTTCAACAGAAAACTCTTTTGTTCCAAGAATAAGAGAAAGCCCATATCTTGAATATTCATTATCTTCAAATTCCAAAGCCTCTTTTAAAAATAAAAAGAATTTTTCCTCTCCATATTCTTTCAATAAAGTAACAAAGGGAATATTAAGAGATTTTATAAGAGCATCTCTTGCCTCCACCATTCCATAATATTTTTTATTGGCATTTTGAGGACTGAAATTTGAAAAATAAAGAGGTACATCAGGAATTTTTGATTGAGGAGCAATTATTCCCCTATCAATAGCTTTTGCATATAAAAAAGGTTTAAGTATAGAGCCGGGAGAACGAAGAGCTGTTATCCCGTCAACTTGTCCATTATTTTTAAAATCATAAAAATCCTGTGAACCTATATAACCTCTTACCTCTTTTGTTTTATTATCAATTATTATTGCTGCTGTATTATTTATCCCTTGAGTTTTTAAAAATTCTGAATAATCTTTTACAATTTTTTCTGCTTTTTCCTGTATCTCACTGTCTATTGTACTTGTTATTATTTTATTGCTGTTTTCATTTATAAGGCGTCTTACAAGATGAGATGCAAGAGATGTAAACCCGTATCTTTTTTCAGGAATAGGCTCCTTTATTGAAATTTTATATTGTCTTTCATCAATGATATTTTTTTCAAAAAGAGTATTAAGAAGTCTGTTTCTTTTTAAAATAAGCTTTTCTCTATTTTTTTCCACACTCATAAGTCCCGGAGAGTTTGGAAGTACTGCAAGAAGAGAAGCCTCTGCCCATGTAAGCTCTTGAGGATTTTTTCTGAAATACATATAAGAAGCTGTTTTATATCCCACAATATTTCCCCCATAAGGAGCATTGTTAAGATACATAAGCATTATTTCCTCTTTTGAAAAATATCTCTCCATTTTTACAGCTTGAATCATCTCAATGTATTTATTAAAAATATTTCTTTTTTTAGGCTGCAGTGCTTTAGCTGTCTGCATTGTAATAGTACTTGCCCCTGTTCTTCTTCCATAAAAAACATTATCTCTCACAGCTCTTATTACAGCTGAAAAATCTATTCCATGATGTGAGCAGTAATCTCTATCTTCAAAAGTTATCACAGCTGTTTTAAGCTTATCTGGAATCTTCTCAACACTTTTTAAATGCCACTGTTCATCTTCATTAAGATGAACTCCTATAATCTCTCCTTTATTATCAAGGACAGATACACTGTATCTGTCCTCAAAAATTTTTTCTGCACCTTTTGCATCAAATCTTATATATATTACAGCAGTTAAAACAATAACAACAAAACAGAGAAAAACTCCTGCTTTTATTAATCTATTCACTGCTTTCATATTATTTTACCTCTGCTCTGAATCCTTTCAAATATGCACGACAACTGTTGTCATACATCGCTTCTGCTGTTGTGCCCGGAAAATCGAACTTTCCTTTTGTAACAGCATTAATTTTTACAAAGAAGCTCTGTCCTCCTTGATTGTAATTATTATAATCAAAGAACCACATTACCCTGTCATCTCTTATATCTTCATAATCAACATAGGTATCTCTTATTCTCTCTTCCACCCAATTTGGATACTGACCATTTACAGCTCTTATATTTTCTATCTCCCAACCACTAGGAAGTACCTGTGTAAGAGCCATATTATCCACATGAATATATTCTTTTACACTATCTGTAGGAAGAACTTTTATTTCCAGCCAAAAACTCTTTCCTGATGAAAGTGATAAAATATCTTTTTCATTTATTGGATTTCCCTTTTCATCATAATAATTTCTTGTAAGTTTTACAGTTTCTGAAATATTTTCTCCTTCATAATTTACAGGAACACCTTCCCAATAATAATTTATATAACCATTATCTTTTGAAATAACTTTTATATCTTTTACATTTTCAGGAACAATGTATTCAGATATTCCATTTTCTGTTGTAAACTCCGTTTGTTTACCATCAATATCAATTATTCCTGCTATATCTTTGCCTGTTGGACTATCTTTCATATGAGCAAGTGCTGCAAGAGCCTGTCCCATACTTTGAGTAGAAAGCCACTGATTTGACTGCAGTTTTGTCAAGACTTCTTTATATAAATTTTCCTCTGGTCTACCAAAAATATTATAATAAGCATTAAGTATCACAGCCTTATCACGAAGCTCTGAACCGTAGCTGTATCTTTCATACTCTTCACTCATCTTATCAGGAACAAGAGAAAGTTTTTCTGCTGTATCCTTGGAAAGTTTATCTTCTCCTGCAAGATTATATGCTGCTGCCAGATACCATTTTCCTGTTGTTGATAGTTTGTCAAAATAATTTTCATAAATAAGATTCATTTGGCTTATTTCAGGAACATCTCCCAGTGCTAAAACATAAAGAGCATACACTTTTGTTTCCAAAGAGATATTATTATTTCTCACAAGCTCTTTTTCATATGAAACCACTCTGTTATACATATCTTCTGGAATGTAATATCCTCTCGCTTTCGCCTCTGTTAAGAAATGTCCTGTATAAACTGTTGCCCATATATCTGTATCTCCCTGCGGCCAATATGGAAATGAACCATCATACATCTGAAGTCTTGATAATTTTCCCACTGCTGCATTTACATTTCCTATAATTTTTTCTCTGTCAAATTTATTACTATGTGTAAGCATATCAATATATATTTGAGGAAATACTGCTGAAACTGTCTGTTCAACACAGCCATAAGGATATCTTATAAGCTCCTGTATTCTATGATCCACAGATAAAATCGGAGTATTTGAAACAGTTATTTTTCCCTCTGCACTTCCTTTTATAAAGTTTTCAGGCTGTGTAAAAAATATCTCTTTTCCTGCTTCAAGATTTTTTATCTCATTTATATAGATATATGGATTATTTGAATTGATGTTAATATCTGTTTCCTCTTCGTAATTGTAAATTTTTGACACAGCAGATATTTTTATTTTTCCATTTCCTATATATTCTCCTGTTTTTACATTGAAATAAACAGTCTTATCTCCTTTCTCGTCAAAAGAAACTGTTTGAGTTTGAATATCTCCCATAAAATCAAGTGTAACTTTTACCTCTCCCACTTTCTCTTCAAGAGCAAACACTGAAACTGGAACTATAAACTCATCACCATATTTCAGATTTCTTGGAAGAGATGATTGCATAACAACAGGAGCTTTTACAACTATCTCCTTCTCTGCACTGCCATATTTCTCTCCATCTGCTCCTACAACCATAACTTTTACAGCACCTATATAATCAGGGATTGTAAACTCTATTTTTCCCTCTCCCTTTTCGTCAGTTGTAAGAACACCTTTAAACAGTGCCACAGGTTTAAATCTTTGGACATCTTCTATTCCCATATTTTTCATTCTTTGAGCTGATTTTGTCATTGCCGTCTCATTTACAAAACCATCTCCCCCTGTTTTTAATATTTGATGAACATCTCCAAAAGTTCTGCCGATTATTTCTGAATAGTTGTCATAAGAAAATACCTGCATTCCCAGTTTCTGATAAAAATATCCATATGGGTCAGGAGTTTTAAATCCTGTTATCTCTAAAATTCCCTCATCAACCACTGCCACAGTATAATCCATCTTTGTTTCAGAAAGATTTTTTACTTTCACTGTAAATTTCTCATTTGGTTTTATATTTTCAGGAGCATCTATTTTTATATTAAGTTTTCTGCTCTCATTTTCCACAACTATCGGAACTGCTCCATAGAGTCTTAGAGGTCTGTCGTTATCAAGAGTATTATAATCTTGGAATAGTCTTATATTTACATAAGCATTAGGAAACATATCCTCTGTAACAGGAAGTTCAAATATATTTTTTATCTCCCCTGCATCTATCCATTTTCTCTCTGATACAACACCTTTTTTCTCAACTGTAACAAGAGCCTTTGCTCCTTTTGTTCCTTCAAAAATTATTTTTGCTGTATCCCCCACAGCATATTTTTTCTGCTCACTTTCTATTTTCAGTTTATCTATTTTTCTGTTAAGAGTTGAATCTCTCCAAGTTCCTGCATAAAGATTTATTCCTGTTATCTGTCCTGTTGTCTTATCTTCCACCTCGACAAATATCTCTCCATTTCCCTCAGGAGCATAATCAATCAGATAAGGTTTATCTCCAGATACAAAATCTTTTTCACAAAGAAGAACTGTGTTTTTATCAGTTTTTATAGATCTCATAAAAGAGTTATAATCATCGTAATCCCACCACCAAGAATATTCATTTTTATATACTCTGTAAATAAGGTTTTTTCCGCTTATTAAGTTTTCTCCTTTATTATCCACTGCTATTACTTCAAGATTAAGTTTATCTCCGCTTTTTATATATGTATCTTCAGGAATTTTTATCCCCACATAACTGTCAAACTTATTGATTGAAATAGTATCCATTTTTATTACAGGACGCCCATTTGTTTCCATTACCCTTGTAGTAATAATTCCTATAAGATTTAGATTTTTAGGTATTATTTTAGAAATATCAAATTCAAGTTCTCCTTTTCCCTCTTCGTTAAGTTTTCCCTCTGCATATTCTCTAGAATTAAAAGCATAACTTGTAGGATTTTTAAAAACATAATTTCTAAACTTTTCAAAATTAATACTTTCCTCTCTTATTTGAATATCACTTGTATATTTCAGATTTTTTCCAGGTGCTCCAAAAAGATAATCTGCTTCTATACTCATTTTAAAATTTTTATTCTCGTTGATATTAAGTTTTTCAGGAACTTTTGTTTCCACCTTTATTTTATAAGGAACAACTGTTTCCACAGATATATCTTTTATAAATTTATTGCTTCCCATCTGAGCCTCTGCTCTCCATATTCCTGTTTCACTGTCAAGATTTGTTTTAAAAGAATATGTATAAAATCCATTTTTACTCTCTGTTATCACAGCATTTTCTATAAATTTCTTTCCTGTAGGAGAATATATATTTATTGTAACAGGATGATTTTCAGGAAGAGAAATTTCATTGTTTCTTGCAATAAATGAGATATGTACCTCATCTCCCGGTCTGTATATCCCTCTGTCTGTATAGATAAATGCCTGTATTCCTTTAGAAGCAAATACTCCCTCTACAGCAAAGCCGTCATAAGACAGCTGAGAATCTCTGAATTTCAATATTGATCTCTCTCCATCTTTCTCTGCCAAAACATACATCATCTTGTCATAGTTTTTAAAAACAATCTCTCCTTTGCTGTCTGTTTTTCCCTCTTGAAGAACTTGATTATTTACAGAGATAAGTTTTACCTCTGCATTTTTTACAGGAGTATTTTTTAAAATATCCATAACACAAACAACAGTCTGTTCTGTTTCTTTTTGAGCTGTTATACCCATATGTGAAAGAAGTACAGCCTTTCCTGCCCTTCCATTATTTCTAAAAAAGCTATATTTTTTCCATGAATCTGTTCCTGCTGGAAATTCATAATCTATCCCTTTTTCATCAAAAGACAGCTCAAGAATAAAAAGCCCCTTAGTATCAACAAAATCTCCAAGCTCTATCTCATTTTGCTTCCATATATTTTTTTCATAATCTAAATCATAATCTTTTTCAAAAACAATATCTCCAACCTGATCAAATGTATCTTCTACACCATAATCAAAAATATTCCCGTTTCCTTTGAATACAAATTCCTGAAGAAACTGGGTAGTGTTGTTTTCATATACCTTCTTTATTTTTAAATTTACTTTTTTCACATTTATAGATCTAAAAGCAATCTTTTTATCTTTGGCTGGAAGAATTATCCCGTCATTTGAAAATATAATTTTAGGCTCTATATCTTTATTTGCAGCCTCTTTTACAGGAGTTTTCTCTGAAACAGATTCCACATTCTTCTCTTGCTGCTGAACTGTTTCAATATTATTTACACTGCTCTTACTCTCATCAACACTATTTTCTTTGCTACATCCTATCATCATTACTAAAAGAAAAATACACAACAGCTTCTTCATATGAGTCCCTCCTTAATATAATGCAATCTATTATTACAATTATACAACCACTCTTTGTCAATTATATGTTATTATCTTTTAGGTCTTTTTCCATTTACAAAAACATCTTTGAGATACTTTCTCAAATCAGCTCTCAAGCTCTCCAAATGTTCTTTATACTCTTTAGCATTATTTCTTGGATATAAATCTGTTACAAATCTTCCACAGTTTTCTGCTCCCCAAAACTCTGCTGTATCGTCATCAAGAACTTTGAAAGCCTTCATATATGAGTTCCATCTTTTGTCATCAATTCCTATTCCGTCATTAATGAATCCTCTTCCTCCTCCAAGCCAACCACAGTTCATTATTGTAAAGATACCTTTTCCCTTTAAAAGCCCATTTATTCCACCATTTTTACTGTCTTCATAAGCAAATTTTTTAGCAAATACTCTTTCTTGATATCCTTTTACCATAACATTTGGTGTATCGTGCCAATTTGGATAAACAAAAATAATATAATCTGCCTTCCTTACAAAATCCTGTTCACGAGCCACATCCTCTTTAGGAACACCTATTCCATCCTTTTGATAATAAAATTCATCCATTGAAAGCACTGGATTCCAGTTTATTGCATACAAATCTCTTACCTCTGCCTCCATATTATTATCTTCAAAAAATTTCACAGCTGTATAGAGCATATCAAAAGTTATACTATTTTTTCTCATATCTCCTATGACAAAAAGAGCTTTTTTCTTATCTGAATCTGTAAATCCTTTGGGAATATATTCTTTTACATATTTTGCAGGTACTATTGAAGCTGATGTTACAGCATCAATCTCCTCCATATTTATCTCTCTTGTTTCACTATAGGAAAATGCATTAAAAATTATAAAAAACATCAGAAATATCTTTTTCATCTTTCCTCCAAATATTAATTATTAAGTTTATATGTTGTCTTTAATATGATTATAACCGAAATTGATTTTATTTACAATTTAGAAAGACAAAAAATGAGAAAAAGCAAACTGAAATCAGTTTGCTTGAGGGGAGAAATTTTATTATAAATATTACTTTTATTTTCCACTTTTAAGACGAATTTTTTTTAAAAAAAGTCTAAATTTGTTATTATAATGTTAATTTTTTTTATTTTTATAATTTGATTATAAATTTTGCAAAATAAAAACTGGATATCTAAATATCCAATTTATATTTTACTGTTTTGAGAAATTTTTTTGAGAATTGAGAAATTATAACAATAATCCAAGGAGGAGAATTTCCTTATTATGAATTATTTTTCTTACACACTTAAGACGAAAACTCTCTTTTAAAAGTTTAAATAATAAAAAAATTTTTTATTATTTTATCTATTTTATATCTGTCTCTTATACACATCTCCGAGCCCA
>DXWL01000046.1 GCA_019416865.1 Fusobacterium sp. | reverse complement strand
AACTATTTTTTCTTAGAGAATTTTATTTTTTACAAATTTGCAACAGCCCCTTTTTTATTTAAAATTAAAAATCGAAGAATATTTTTAGTGTTTCATCATCTGTTTTCTCTCCAACAAGAGAACCAAGTATAAAGATGATAACAGCTAAAGCTATAACAGGAACTACAGTGTGCATTCCATAAACATTTACTTTGCAGATTACAAAATAAAGATAACTTGCCACACCAAAAATCATTGATGCAATTGCCCCTGTTGCATTTGCTCTTTTCCAATAAAGTCCAAAGATTATAGGACAGAAGAAAGCTGCTTCCTGTCCTCCAAGAGCAAACAGATTTATCCATACTAAAAGATTTGGAGGGTTAAGTGCCAAAAGAAATACAAGAATTCCAAATCCTAAAGATGTCATAAGAGAAAGTCTTTTTATTTTCTCTGTACTTGCATCTCTGTCTACATAGTGAAGATATAAATCTTTTACTATTGTGGCTGATGTAAGAATAAGGAAAGAATCCACTGTTGACATTATAGCAGCAAGAGGTCCTCCTATAAATATTCCTGCTAAGATAGGGTGAAGATTTTTAAGAGCAAGAATAGGAATAATCTTATCTCCCACATCTATTCCCGGCTCAACTGCAACACCCATTACACCTACAAGGTGCATTCCAAGCATTAAAATTCCAACAACAGAAGTTCCTATTACCATAGCTCTGTGCATAGCTTTTGTATCTTTAAATCCCATACATCTTACAGCTGTTGCTGGAAGTCCTAAAATTCCAATTCCTACAAGAACCCAGAAAGACATTATAAATGATTTTCCTATATTTCCCCCTGAAGATGGAGTAAGAAGCTGAGGATTTGTTTCAGCTATAGTTCTCATAATGTTCTCCATTCCGTTTCCCTTTTTCAAAATTACCACAAATAAAACTGCTGTAGCAAGAAGCATTACTATCCCTTGAACAGCATCAGTAAGGGCAACAGCTCTGAATCCTCCAAATGTTGTATAAGCTATTACAACAGCTGCAAATATTGTAAGTCCTATATAATAAGGGTATCCTGTTACACTTTCAAAAAGTCTTCCTCCCCCTACAAACTGAGCTACAATAGAACCAACGAAAAAGATAAGCATCATTATAGAACTTAGAATTACAACAATATCACTCTTATATCTGGCTCTTAAAAAGTCGATGATTGTTACTCCTCCTATTCTTCTTGAAATAACAGCAAGTTTTTTTCCAAGAATCCCAAGAGTAAGAAAAGCTGTAGGAACTTGAATACAAGCAAGAAGAACCCAACCAAGTCCAAGTTTATAAGCAACTCCAGGCCCACCTATAAACGAACTTGCTCCAACATAAGTTGCAACTATTGTCATGGCAAGAACAAGTCCTCCCATTCCTCTGCTTCCTATATAATATTCCTCTGTAAAATTGACATTTTCACTGTGTTTTATCTCATTTACTTTCCATGCTATTCCAAGCATTGCAAAAAGATATAATACTATGGGTATCAATGTTAGCATTGGTTAATCCTCCTGATTATTTAAATCCATATCTTTAAAAAATATTTTTACTGCTAAAAATACAAGTATATTAATAACTACAAGCCCCAAGACACACGAATAGAAAAACCATTCAGGAAGCCCCATTATATACTTAAACTTTGCAGGATTTTCACTGTTTTTAAATATATAGGCAAAATAATACCACCATACAAAATAAAATACATAAAGAATAATCGTTACCAAAGCCTCTTTGTTAATCTGCTTTCCTTTTTTCATAATCTCCTCCGATATTTAAAATAAAAAGAGGCTGTACTGAACAGCCTCTTTAAGAATTTTATGCTTCTTCAAGTATTCTCTTAGCCATTTCACGAGCAAGATGTTTTAAATCTTCTATATTTTCATGAGTTGGAGCACCTTTTGCTTCTATAGGTTTTCCTATAACTTCAAGACCTCCAAGAGAATCAGTGAAATGAAGTATTCCTCTAACTCCTCCACCGCTCCACATCATGTTTCCAAAGACACCAACATATCTGTTCTTTAATCCGTAGTTTTGCAGTTTATCTAAGATTGGCTGCATTTTTGGATAAAGAGCATTGTTGTGAGCACAAGAACCTATAATAAGTCCTTTGTATTTCCAGATATCACTCATAATAAATGAAGAATCTGTTTTTGAAACGTCATATACTTTTATCTCTTTAAGACCTTGTTGAGAAAGTTCTCTTGCTATCATATTTGCCATTACTTCTGTATTTCCATACATAGAAGCATACATGATAACAACTCCTTTTTTCTCAGGAATAAATTGTGCCCAGTCAGCATAATATTTTATAACTCTGTTAACATCTTTTCTCCATAAGATTCCGTGTGAAGGACAGATGTATTTAATTTCAAGTCCTCCAAGTTTTTTAATTGCATTTGTTACTTGTACCCCATATTTTCCTACTATATTAGAGTAGTATCTTCTCATTTCCCCTTTATAGAAATCAAAGTTTACTTCGTCGTCCCACATTCCTCCGTCAAGAGTTCCGAAGCTTCCGAAAGCATCATTTGAGAAAAGAACTTTTTCTGTCATATCATAAGTAACCATTGATTCTGGCCAGTGTACCATAGGTACCATAGCAAATGTAAGTTTATGGTTTCCAAGCTCTAAAATATCTCCCTCTTTTATTGCCTTAAACAGATGTTCAGGGAATGAAGGGTAGAATGATTTTATCATTTGAAGAGTTTTAGCATTTCCTATAACAGTGATTTCAGGATAAGCTCTTAAAATTTCTTCCATTGAACCTGAGTGGTCTGGTTCCATGTGATTAACTACTAAGTAATCAATTTTTTTGTCCCCGATAATTGCTTGAATTTTGTTTAAGAAAGTTCCGCTTTGTCTTACCTCAACAGTGTCAATAAGACATACTTTCTCATCATTAATAAGGTATGAATTGTAAGCAACACCAGAAGGTAATGGCAGATAGTTTTCAAATCTTTCAGTTCTTCTGTCGTTAACTCCAACCCAATAAATATCTTTTCCTATTGCTGCGCAACAATACATTTTTTTCCTCCCAAATTTATTAAAATTTAAAATTGTTTTTCTATGCTTAACACCTATTCATTGACATTTTATATTATTCTCAATATTAATACAAGTTTTTTTTGAAAATTATTGAAATCTATATGTTTCAATGTTTATATTATTAAATATATCTCTACTATTACACTGTTTTTAGATTGATTTTACAGTGTATTTTTTTTGATATTTTTATTCTATATAAAGAGAAAGAGCTGCTTTTACAGCAGCTCTTTCAATAACATTATATAAAAATAATTAAAAAGGATTGGCTTGATTATTTTTGTGTCCAAATATCTGTATAGTTTTCTTTATTTTCTTGAACTTTTTGTTTTACATATTCGCAGTCTGAACAAAGTTTTGTATCTTCATGTCTTACAAGGTCAACAAGTTTATTGAAAAGTTTTGCTCCAAATCCTTGTCCTTCTATAGCAGGAGAAACCCAAGTATGTTTTGCAAGAATTTTTCCGTCTTCAGTTCTTTCATAACTTAATTTAGCTATTTTTTCATAATAGTTGTCAATGTAAAAGATTCCTTTTCCGTCTTTTTCCTCGTGTTTAATTTCCATAATATATTACCTCCATAAATATTTAAATACCCAATAAATTTATAATAAATAAGCCAACAAACATCAAAGCTTCAAAAATTTTTTTATCTTTCTTACCTTTTTCTTTATATCTGAATTATATCACAGCTTTTTCAAAAAATATACAAAATAGTAAAAATGTTGTTTTTTAGTATCTATAATGTATATATTCTGTATAAATATTTCAAAAAATAGATAAATAATTAAAAATATTCGATTTAAAACGACTTTTTTCCATTTCTATAAATTATGAAATGGATTTTTTTAATATATTTCATAAATAAAAAGTACAAAATTATTAATTCATACTAAAAAAATAAAATAAAGATTGCTTTTATTTTATTTACATTATATAATTTTTTAACATGGGAATACTGAATGGGTATAATTTATATTTTATTTAGGGAGGACAGATGTCTAGAGTTGATCTTCAAAACGGAAGCATAGGAAAATTGTTCTTTTATTTTTCTTTTCCTGCTGTTACAGGAATGATGGTAAGTGCTTTTTATGTTATCGTTGACGGAATGTTTATAGGAAGAGGAATAGGAAGCGACGGTTTGGCAGCTATAAACATTGCATATCCTATCACCAATTTTCTTGTAGGATTAAGCCTTATGTTTGGTGTAGGTGGAGCAACAATGATATCTGTTGCCAGAGGAAAAAATCAAACCAGTGAGGTAAACAGAATATTTACCCATATGCTGTTCCTTACTTTCTTAGTATATTTTATTGCTCTTTGTGCAGTTATTTTATTTGAAAAAGATGTGATATATTTTCTTGGAGGAAATGATGCTCTTTATAATGAAGTGAGAGGATATCTTATTCCAAGTGCATGGTTTAATATTTTCTATATGCTTTCTATGGGACTTAATGCTATAGTAAGAAATGATAATGCACCAAAACATGCTATGTTTTCCATGATTGTAGGAGCTGTGATAAATATATTCTTAGATGCTCTGTTTATAATTGTTTTTAAATGGGGTATGTGGGGTGCAGCCATTGCAACAGGAATAGCACAGATGGGATCTTTTGCCTTTTTATGCACTCATTTCTATAATGGAAATTCTACTATAATGTTTGAAAAGAAACTTAGATTTTCACCTGTTATTATATGGAAGATAATTGTAAATGGTTTTCCTTCCTTTATAATAGAGTTTGCAATTGCCGTGGTAACTCTTCTTTTCAACCTTGTTCTTATGAAGATGACAGGAGAAATGGGAGTTGCAGCTTTCTCAATTGTTGCTTATGTGTTCTATATTTTCAGAATGACTTACAACGGACTTTCTCAAGGAATACAGCCTATTGTAAGTTTCAACTATGGAGCTAAAAAAGAGGACAGACTGAAAAAAATATTCTCTTTGGGACATAAAACTGCCTTTGTTACAGCAGCTCTTATTATAATTGTAATCAATATTGAAAGTAAAAATATTGTAAAAATGTTTACTGATAATCCTGAGCTTATTGATATGGCATCTAAAGGACTTATCTGCTATACAAGCGGAATGTTTTTCCTTGGTGCTAACTTTATAAACATATCATATCTTCAATCAATGGAAAAAGCTCTTCTTTCAAATCTTATTTCTTTTGGAAGAAGTTTCCTGTTTGTTGTAGTGGGAATATTAATCTATCCTAAATTATTTGGAATCTATGGTGTATGGCTTACTCTTCCTCTTGCAGATTTAACTGTATTTGCTATGACAGTGGGAGGATATTTTATAAAAAGAAACAGCGGAGTTAAAGTTAAAAAATATATTTAATATAAAAAGGGGCTGCTGCAAATTTATAGATGCAACAGCCCCTTTATTTTTTATATTACATTAAAATGAAGAAGAGCAGAATAAATTCCATCACTATCTGCATCTTCTGTTACATAGGCAGCAGATTTTTTTACATCTTCTCCTGCATTTCCCATTGCCACTCCGTATTTTACAAATTCAAGCATCTCAATGTCGTTTCCTCCATCTCCAAAAGCCATAGCTTCATCTTTGGAAAGTCCCATATAATAAAGAAGCTTTTCTATTCCTTTCCCTTTTCCTCCATCATTTGGTATGACATCTACAAAAAGAGGATTCCATCTTACCCCTCTGCACCCCGGCATATTTTCAAAAAATTCTTTCTCCTCATTATCTTTTATATATGCACAAAGCTGGTAAGTTTTTTTCTCTTTTGCACGAGAAGGATCTTGTGTATCAAAGTCAGATACTGTTGCTCCTAAAAACTTTCTTAATTCAAGAACTCTCTCATTTACAAAATTTAAATATGTGTAGTCAATCTCAACAAATTCACAGGCAATTTTATTTTTTTCCATATATGGAAGAATATCTTTAAAAGATTCCTGTGGAAGAGCTTTATCACGAATAACCTTATCATCTATAATACAATATTGCCCATTAAGCATTACATAGCCATCAAATTCAAAATCCAAAATATGTTTTATTACTGGAAGTGCAAATGGTGATCTCCCTGTGGCGATAAATATTTTTATCCCTTTTTCACGAAGAAGATTCAGTGCCTTCTTTGTGCTTTCAGGCATTTTATGTGTTTTAAAACTTATAAGAGTTCCGTCAATATCAAAAAATACTGATTTAATCATTCCTATCTCCTTTACAATTTTGCAAAATTATACTTTGATATTATATCATTAATATACAAATTATTCTGCCTTTTTTATTAATGGGCTTCCCCATAAATATTCAGAGCCATAACAAAACTGCCTAAGGATTTTTCCAAAGGCAGTTTTTGTTGTGTGTATATATTATTACTTAAGGATTTAACCTATTATTTTGCTTCATTTACAGGTTTTTTAATATATCCTAAAATAAGAGCTGTAACTATTGAACCAAGAGCTATTGATACAAGATACATTACAGGGTTTGTAACCACAGGGATTACAAATAATCCTCCGTGAGGTGCTGGAAGCTGTACTCCAAAGAACATTGAAAGTCCTCCTGCTATTGCAGCCCCTATAATTGAAGCTGGAATTACTCTTGCAGGGTCAGCTGCAGCAAATGGGATTGCTCCCTCTGTAATAAATGAAAGTCCCATGATGTAGCAAGTTTTTCCTGCATCTCTTTCATCTTGTGTAAATTTATTTTTAAAGAATGTTGTTGCAAGTGCTATTCCTAAAGGCGGAACCATTCCTCCTGCCATTACTGCTGCGTGAGGTGCATAATCTCCAGCTGTTATCATCATAATACCAAATGTGAAAGCCGCCTTATTTATTGGACCTCCCATATCTGTTGCCATCATTCCAGCAAGAACAATTCCAAGAAGAACAAGGTTTTCAGTTCCAAGAGATTTCAGAAACTCTGTTACTCCACTGTTAAGAGCAGCAATCGGATCTACAATAAATCCATACATTAATGCTCCTGTAATAAATATTCCAAATAATGGATATAGAAGCACTGGTTTTAATCCTTCAAAACTATCTGGAAGTTTAGCAAATAATTTTTTAAGAAGAACAACAGAATATCCTCCTAAGAATCCTCCGATAAGTCCTCCAAGGAATCCTCCTCCATTATTAAGAGAGATAAGTCCTCCAACCATTGCAGGAGCAAATCCCGGTCTGTCAGCAATACTCATTCCAATAAATCCAGCCATAACAGGTACCATTAAGAAGAAGGCATTTCCTCCTCCAATATCGCTAAGAAGTTTAGCTATTGGGCTGTAACTTGGGTCATTTGGATTTGCTGCATTAATACCAAACATGAATGAAAGAGCAATAAGTATTCCTCCTCCAACAACGAATGGAAGCATATTTGATACCCCTGACATCAGGTGTTTATAGAATCCAGTTTTTTCTTTCTTACCTGTAGAAGCAGCTCCTTTTCCGTCAGCTTTATATACAGGTGCTGTTTTGTTAAGAGCATTTTTGATAAGTCCTTCAGGATTTTTAATTCCCTCTTTTACAGGAACGATTTCAACATTTTTTCCGTCAAATCTTGCCATCTCAACATTTTTATCTGCTGCAACAATGATGCCTTTTGCATTTTTTATCTCTTCATCAGTCAGCATATTTTTAACACCAGTTGAACCATTTGTTTCAACTTTTATTTTTATTCCCATCTCTTTAGCTTTTTTTATAAGAGCATCTGCAGCCATATAAGTATGAGCAATTCCTGTAGGACAAGCTGTTACTGCAAGAACATCATAATTTTCATTTCCAGACATTTCAGCTTTTTCCTCTTTATTTTGTCCTAAAATTTCTAAAACCTCTTTTGGCTCTTTAACATTTAAAAGACTTTCTCTGATGTTGTCGTCAAGAAGCATAGTAGTAAGTTTTGAAAGTACTTCTATGTGTGTGTCAGAAGCATTTGCAGGAGCAGCTATCATAAAGAAAAGTTTAGATGGCTCTCCATCAAGAGATTCATAATCCACTCCCTCTTTTGAAATTCCAAAAGCAATGCTTGGAACTTTTACAGCAGCTGTTTTAGCATGAGGAATTGCAATTCCCTCTTCAAGTCCTGTTGAACTTTGAGCTTCCCTTTTTAAAATCTCCTTTTTATACTCCTCTTTGTCGTTTAATTTTCCAGCAGAGTATAACATTTCTACCATTTCATCAATTATTTCAGATTTTGTTTTTCCTGTAAGGTGCAGATTGATACAGTCTTCAGTCAGCATTTTACTTAACATCTTTTTCCCCTCCCATTTTTTTTATATTAATATCATCTAATAACTTTTGCATCTCCTCAAAAGTTGTAAGTCCTTCAGTAAAAGCAGTGGCACTTCCAGAAGCTATTCCATATCTGTAAGCTTCCTCCATCTCCATTCCTTTTGTTATACCATAAAGAGTTCCGGCTACCATAGAATCCCCTGCTCCAACAGAGCTTACAAGAGTTCCCTTAGGCACATTTCCTACCCATGCTCCTTTTTCTGTAACAAGAACAGAACCATTTTTTCCAAGAGAGATAATTACATTTTTGCTTCCCATTTTTCTAAGTTTTTCTCCAGCAGCGATTATCTCCTCTGTTGTTTCATATTTTTCTCCGAAAAATTCTCCTAACTCCACATTATTAGGTTTTGTTAAGAACACTCCTTTTTTAAGGGCAAACTCAAAAGGTTCTCCCCTTGTATCAAGAATAACCTTAACTCCCTCAGGAAGCATCTCTATTATTCTTTCATATATTCTTGAATCAAGAGATTTTGGCACACTTCCTGAAAGCACAAGGATATCTTCAGATTTTATTTTTTTCATTGTATCTAAAAATTTTTCACACTCTTCAGATGATATTTTTGGAGAATGTCCTGCAATCTCACTTTCATCTTTATCTGTCTTCATTTTTATATTTATTCTTGTATTTTCTTTAAGCTCTACAAGTTCTTCTGTAATTCCATACTCTTTCAGATTTTTTCTTATGTAGTCCCCTGTAAATCCTCCTGCAAATCCCAGAGCTGTACTTTCAACACCAAAGTTTTTTAAAACTTTTGAAACATTTATACCCTTTCCTCCTGGAAGAGTATACCCATTTTCTATTGAGTTAAGCTCCCCTTCATTAAATTCATTCATGGATATATAATAATCTATGGCTGGATTTAAAGTAACTGTATAAATCATTTTAATCCTCCTTATTTAATTTTTTTTGTATCTCTTCAGGAATATTTCCATCTGTTATAAGTATTCCCTCATCAAGAGAAGCAAAATTTATAAAACTTTTTTCAGAAAATTTAGAATGGTCGCAAAGAAAATATACTTTTCTTCCTCTTTTTATAGCCTCACTTTTCACAAGAACTTCTTCAGGGTCAGGTGTTGAATACCCATCTGCATTCACTCCATTTGCTCCTATAAGCACCACATCAAAGTTATAATTTTTCATGGCAAAAAGTGCTGTTGTTCCCACTGTTGCTCCTGTTTTCTGTTTCAGCTTTCCTCCTAAAAGATATGTTTCTATTCCGGCTTTCATAAGCTCATCTATATGAGTAAATCCATTTGTAACCACTTTTATATCATCTTTATCAGCAATATATTTAATAACACACTCTGTTGTACTTCCTGCATCAAGAAAAACTGTATCTCCATTTTTTATAAAGGAAGCTGCTCTTTTTCCAATTTTATTTTTCTCTTCAGAAAGTATAAGTTTTTTATAGTCGATGTTTTCCTCTTTATCCTCTACCAGTACAGCTCCTCCGTGAACTCTTCTTATTTTTCCCTTTTCTTCAAGAAAGTTTAAATCTCTTCTGGCTGTAGCTTCTGAAACCCCAAGTTCTTCGATGATTTCATTCAGTTTAATGTTTTTTCTTTTTTTAATAAGTTCCAATATAAGATTGTAACGACGAATATTTAACATATCTCTCTTCACCTCCCCTTATGTTTCAATATTATCATATCCTTTTTAAAAAATCAATCACTTTCTTTCAAAATCTTTCTAATTTTATTTTTCATACAAAATAAAAAACTGCGGAATATATTTCCCGCAGCCATGTTTATTTATATTTTTTTACTATTTAATACAGCATTTTCCGATTTCGTCGTAGTTTCCATCTTCTGAAATACAACAAGCTTTTTCTTCTATGATATTTTTATCATAATCAATCTGCTCTTTTAATTTAGCAATATATTTTGTTAAAAGTTCGCATTTTTCTGTTACGATTCTTTTTTGTGTTTCATCAAGAGTGCTGAACTCTTCACCTTTTACAAAGTTATTTAATCTTTCTAATTTTAATACTTCTCCCTCATATTCCTCAAGCATGAATTTATAGTTTGTTTCGATACCCATTTTTATCCCTCCTAAAATTATATTAATCTACTATTTTTATATTTATATGGTATCATTATTTATTCTTTTAGTCAATAATTTTTTAAATATTTTACTTTTTATATTCACATAATAGAAAGTCCGTGATACTATTATAGTATAAATCACTCGTCGGGCAAGGAGAGATATATGCAGATAAGAGCGGAAGATTTGAAAAATATGAATTTGGAAGAACTTTATAATATCATAAAAGAAGAGGAATTCAAAATTCTTGAAGATATAGAGGATACTATCGAAGTCTATGATAAGTTTCCTTTTCTGTTTTTCTTTAAATTAAAGAAAAGATATCCAAGATTTGAATTCAGAAGCAGACTTTTTTCTGTAAATGTTTCTGAAGACCCTGTTATTTTGAGAAATGTTGAATGTTTGGACAGTAAAGCCTATGTTATTCAAGATGAAATAAAGAAGCTTATAAAATTAAAAGAGGAAAAAAATATCCCTGAAGATGTTATGAAAGAAAAAATCCTTCATTTTCTGTCAAAATATAATTATGCAGAGGAATAAAAAATAATAGTTTTTTATTTTTAAACAAAAAGAAAAGAAATCCCATCTAAGTAAATAGAGGTATAAAATTAAAAGCAGCTTAATATAAAATAAGAACATAAAAATAAAATTGTAATTATTACAAAAATGATATAAAGTTTGACAACTCTGTTTTTATGTGTTAGTATTTATACATAAGCAATGCATTTTAAAAGTACAGGAGGGGTAAAATGGAATTAAAAGGAACTAAAACTGAAAAAAACTTATGGACTGCATTTGCAGGAGAATCTCAAGCGAGAAATAAATATAACTACTACGCTTCTAAAGCAAGAAAAGAAGGGTATGAGCAAATAGCAGAGCTTTTTGAAGCAACTGCAAACAACGAAAAAGAACACGCTAAATTATGGTTCAAATTATTACATGGTGGTATGCCATCAACAGTAGAAAATCTAAAAGACGCTGCTGCTGGAGAAAACTATGAATGGACAGATATGTATGCCCAATTTGCTAAAGAAGCAAGAGAAGAAGGGTTTGAAGATATAGCAAGAGTTATGGACGGAGTAGCTGCCATTGAAAAAGAACACGAAATAAGATACAGAAAACTTCTTGAAAATATAGAAACTAAAACTGTATTTAAAAAACTTGAGATTGTTGTTTGGGAATGTGGAAACTGCGGACACTTACACATAGGAACAGATGCTCCTGAAATATGTCCTGTATGTGAGCATCCAAAAGCATATTTCAGAGTAAGAGCTACTAATTATTAATTTAAAGTTTAAAGTTTAGGGTTGTTGGAGCAGAAATACTTTATCTTTTCTGCTGAGCAGCCCTTTTTTATTTATAAAGAATTTTGGAAAGGAAGTGGTTTATGATAGAAGGTTCAGCTCTTAGAGCATTGATACTATCTTTTATGGCAGGGATGTCAACTCTTTTGGGAGCTTTTATCATCTTTGTTACAAATAAAAAAAGTGAAAAACTTGTAACAATATCTTTGGGATTTGCAGGAGGTGTAATGATAAGTGTATCTTTTACAGATCTGCTTCCCAATGCAAATGCTCTTCTTACACAATATGGAGGATATAGATTTGGGATAGTGGCAGAAGTTCTGCTTCTTTTGGCAGGAGTAATAACAGCAGCTCTTTTAGACAAATTTGTTCCCCATGAGCCAGAGGAAGAGGGAGATGGAAAAAAACATGAAAATCTTTTCCGTGTAGGATTTGTTTCTACAATGGCAATAGGACTTCATAATTTCCCTGAAGGGATTGCTACTTTTATGGCAGGTTATGAAGATATGGCACTGGGAATATCTATTGCAGCAGCTATTGCAATGCACAATATTCCAGAAGGAATCTCTGTTGCTATGCCTATATATTTTGCAACAGGAAACAGACTCAAAGCTCTTAAATATACTTTTCTTTCAGGAATAGCAGAGCCTTTGGGAGCTTTACTTGCATTTCTTCTGCTGAAACCATATATAAATGATTTTAGTTTAGGAATAATTTTTGCTCTTATCTCTGGAGTCATGCTGTATATTGCTATTGAGGAACTTCTTCCTTCGAGCAGACAATACGGCTATACAAGAGAAAGTCTTATGGCTGTTTTCTGTGGAATAGCACTGATGCCTCTAAGCAAACTTTTTGGAGCTGTATAGAATTTTGACAAAATAAAAAATCCTGTTCTTTTAAATTTAAATTAAGACAGGATTTTTTATTTAGATATTAATTTCTTAAAAAAGGAAGTATTCCTTCTGTTATAATAAGTTTTCTTCTTCCGTATTGTATAAAAAGGATTTCTCCATTTTGGATAGCAT
>DXWL01000045.1 GCA_019416865.1 Fusobacterium sp. | reverse complement strand
TAGCTTTATCAACTAATCTTTGAGCTCCCTCTATTGACATTGCAAGAGGTTTTTCTATAATTACATTTATATTATTTTCTAAGCAATATAATCCTATCTCTTCATGATAACCGCTTTCTGTAGAAATTATAGCTACATCAATATTTTCTTTTTGTATCATTTCTTTATAGTTAGTATATTTATTAACTGATAAATTTAAACCTGATTTTTCATTATATGTTTTTTCTGTAGAATCCATTTTACCTGCTATAATATCAGAAAGAGCTACAAGAACAGCTTTATCTTTATTTCCTACAAGTCCCTCTGCTATTTTATGAGATATTCTTCCACAACCAATTATCGCAAATTTATACATTTCTAATCACCTATTTTTTTAATAAATTCAAGATATTTTTTATGTTCTACTGCAAAATTTCCACTAACATGTTCGTTTTCTTTAATATTTTTAGTAACAACTGCACCCATATTAGCTCTTCCATTATTTTCAATTTCCAAGCCATTACGAATTACACTTCCAGGACCAAAATAGCAATTATCTCCTGCTTTAACTCTTCCTGTGATTGTTACATTGGCACATATTAAAGTGTTTTTTCCTATTTCAACATCATGCTCTACGACACTTCCATAAGAAATTTTAGTATTTTTTTTTATAACTGTATCTCTGTATATTCCTCTTTCAATGGAGTTATTTCCTAATAATTCTACATTTCCTTCTAAAATAACTCTTCCACCTGCATAAATTTTATTAAAATCATTGAAACTAAAGCTTTCTCCACCTATAATGCAATTAGCTCCAATTTTACAATTTTTCTTTATAATTGTATTTGAATGAATGATTGCATTAGCTCCTATTTCAACACCATCTTCAATAATTATATTTTTATCTTCTATTACTGCTGTTGGATGTATTTTAGCTTTATCTGAGATAATATTAGAAAAATTTTTGAAATAAAATTCTGTTTCTTTAACTAAATAGTTTTGAATTTTAAAAAATGTATCTTTGGGATTTTCAGAAATTATTATCCCAATTTTATTATTTTTTAAATACTCCTCTTTTAGTATTTCATAAATTTCTTCTGTGCAAATAAGACATGAAATATCTTTATTAGAATAAAGAATATCTAAAAATTTAGGATTATTTATAAAAGATAATACTTTTCTATTAGGATGATTTTCCGATAATGGAGCAAGAGTATCAAAAATATTATTTATTTTGACACTCTCACTTAAATATGTTATCTTTTGTAATTCCATATTAACCATTTAATTTCTCCATTATAATTTCTGAAATCTTTTTACTTGTATTTCCATCACCAAAACATAGTGGTTTTTCTTTTTTTACAAACTCATTTTCTAACGCTGATAAAATTTTATTATAATCAGCACCTACTAAGATATTCCATCCATAATTTACAGTTTCTATCCATTCTGTTTCATCTCTCATTGTAATACATGGAACATCTAAAAAATAGGCTTCTTTCTGTACTCCACCACTATCAGTTAAAATTTTAGAAGCATTTTTTTCTAATAAAAGCATATCTAAATATCCTACTGGTTCTATTACTTTTATTTTTTCAGAAAAACTTAAATCATATTTCTTCAAAAATCCTATTGTTCTTGGGTGTAACGGAAGAACTATTTCCTTATTTGCTTTATTAAAAGCTTCAACTATATTTTTCATTCTTTCATAAGAATTAGTATTTTCAGCTCTATGTATTGTTGCTAAAATATATTCTTTTCCTTTTAAGTTTAATGTTTGTAAAATATTAGATTTTTCTTCAGCTAATTTTATATTATATAAAACAGCATCATATATAATATCTCCTACATTAAATACTTTATTTTTTATACTCTCTTTTTCTAAATTATTGACTGCAGTTTCTGTAGGACAGAATAATAGTTCAGAAATATGATCTGTTAAAATTCTGTTTTGTTCCTCTGGCATAGCTTTATTAAAGCTTCTTAAACCTGCTTCTATATGAATTACTGGAATTAACAATTTACTAGCTGCCAAAGCTCCTGCAAGAGTTGAATTAGTATCTCCATAAACTAAAACAGCATCTGGTTTTTCATTTAATAAGACTTCTTCTATCTTTTCAAGCATTTCTCCTGTCTGTTTTCCATGGTTTCCTGAACCTATTGCCAAGTTATACTTCGGTCTTGGAATATGTAACTCTTCAAAAAAAATATCAGACATATTTTTATCATAATGCTGACCTGTATGAATAATAATTTCCTCTGCATATTTTCTTATTTCTCTAGAAAAAGGAGCTGCTTTTATAAATTGTGGTCTTGCTCCAACGATAGTTATTATTTTCATAAAAAAACTCCTACTTTTTTAAAATATTTAATATATACTCTTTCTCTTCTTCTGTTAATTCTGGATCTACTGGTATTGCAAAGGTTCTTTTTGAAAGATATTCTGCATTTGGTAAATCTCCTTCTTTATAACCTAATTCTGTATAAACTTTTTGTAAATGAAGAGGTACTGGATAATAAACTCCATATCCTATTCCATTTTCTGAAAGTTTTTTAGTTATTTCTTCTCTGTTTTCACTTTGAAGGATATACATATGGTAAACATTTTTGTTTCTTGTGTCTAAATCCATTAATCTAAATTCAGAATCTTTTAAATTACTATCAAAATATTCTGCATTTATTATTCTTTTATTATTCCATTCATCTAAATAATCTAATTTAATATTTAATATTCCAGCATGAAGTTCATCAAGTCTTGAGTTATGTCCTATTAAATAGTTATAGTATTTTTTAGGGTTGTAAACTGTATCATCTGCATTTTTATCTTCTTGTACTTCTTTATGAATATCATTTAGAAGATTAAACGCTTTTTCTCCATTCTCTCCACTTCCATGAGCTTTTATTGCTTTACAAATCGTAGCTAATTCATCACTGTTTGTAGTGATAAGTCCTCCATCTCCATAAGTTCCTAAATTCTTTGTTGGGAAGAATGAGAAACAAGCTATATCTCCAATTCCTCCAACTTTTATTCCTTTATACTCTGCTCCAATAGCTTGACAAGCATCCTCAATTACATAAAGATTATGTTTTTTAGCAATTTCATTTATATCATCCATATCAGCAGGAGTTCCAAATATATGAACTGGCATTATAGCTTTTGTTCTTTCTGTTATAGCTGCTTCTATTTTTTTAGGATCAATATTAAAGTCATTTATTTTTACATCAACAAATACTGGTTTTGCACCAACCACAGAAATTGCTTCTGCTGTTGCAAAGAAAGTAAATGGAGTAGTAATAACTTCATCTCCTTCTTTTATTCCAAGAGCTTTTAATGTTATTACAAGAGCATCAGTACCATTTGCAACACCTATTGCATGTTTTACATTTAAATATTCACATAATCTTTTTTCAAATTTCTTAGTATAAGGACCATTTATATATGCTCCGCTTTCAAGTATTTCAGAAATTGTTCTTTCCACATCATTTTTTAAATATTTATATTGTCTTTTTAAATTAAGTAATGGAATATTCATTTTAATTCTCCTTATAATCTCCAATAGTCATATTCTTTTTCAGCTTCAGCTTTATTAAAAATAGATTTAACATCTATTAATAATGGTTTTGCATACACTGGGTTAAAATATTTTCTTAAATCTGCTGGTTTCATATCTCTATATTCTTTATGTCCAACTGCAACTACTACAGCATCCATATTTTTTATACAGCTTTCATCTTCTAAAATAATTCCATACTCTTCAAGAGCTTCTTCTTTTGGTGCCATTGAATCAATAACATGAACATTAGCCCCATATTCTCTTAATTCTTTTATTATGTCATTAACTTTAGAGTTTCTTAAATCTGGACAGTTTTCTTTAAATGTAAGTCCCATTACAAGAATATCTGCTCCTTTTACTCTAATATTGTCATTTATTAATTTCTTAATAGTTTTTTCAGCAACAAATTTTGCCATATTATCATTTATTCTTCTTCCTGCTAAAATTACTTGAGCATGATATCCAAGTTCTGAAGCTTTATTTGCAAGATAATATGGGTCTACACCTATACAGTGTCCTCCAACAAGTCCAGGTCTATATGGTAAGAAGTTCCATTTAGTTCCTGCAGCTTCTAAAACTTCAAGAGTATCAATTCCTATTCTGTCAAATATTAGAGAAAGTTCATTAACAAAAGCTATATTAATATCTCTTTGAGAGTTTTCTATTACTTTTGCTGCTTCTGCTACTTTTATAGATGAAGCTCTGTGAATTCCTGCTGTAATTACTTGACTGTAAACACCTGCAATAATATCGCTTGATTCTTTATCCATTCCTGAAGTTATTTTCATTATTTTAGTAAGAGTATTAACTTTATCTGCTGGATTTATTCTTTCAGGAGAATATCCTATTTTAAAATCTATTCCACATTTTAATCCTGATTCTTTTTCTAATATTGGAAGACATACTTCTTCTGTTGCCCCAGGATAAACAGTTGATTCATAAACAACTATTGCTCCTTTTGAAAGATTTCTTCCTATAACTGTAGAAGCTCCTTCAAGAGGTCTTAAATTAGGCATTTTATTTTCAAGTACAGGAGTAGGAACTGCTACTATAATGAATTTTGCTTCTTTTAATTTAGTTTCATCAGAAGTAAATTCTATATTTTTACTATTTTTAATTCTTTCATCTCCAACTTCATTTGTAGGATCCTCACCATTAAGATATTTTTCAATTTTACTTTGATTAATATCAAATCCAATAACATTAAAACCTTTTTCAGAAAAAGCTATTGCAAGAGGAAGACCTACATACCCCATTCCAACAACAGCAAGTTTTTCTTTTCCATTAATTAAATCTTGTAACATAAATACTCTCCTTAATTTTCAATTACATTAATTAGTTTTTTTGTTAATTCTTTAAAGTCAAATTCTTTTACTGCTTTCAAACAATTCATTGAATATTTTTGATATTCTTCTCTTGATAAATTTTTTAATTTTAAAATTTTATTTGCTGCACACAAAGGAGTTTCTTTTTCTAAAATTACTCCACATTCGTATTTTTTTATTGGATTATAGGAAGTATCGAAATTTTGTAATATTAATTTTCCTGCCGCTAAATAATCAAATAATTTATTAGTACTTAGACCATATTTCATAACATTAAATTTATTATCACTTCTATCTTGATTATTAAATAATAAAATGTGTGCTTTTGTTAAAATATATGGTATTTTCTCTTTATTTACTTTTCCTTTAAAAATAATATTTTTTAAATTTTGATTTTTACTGTATTTTTCTAATTTTTTTCTTTCTTCTCCATCACCATAAATTAAAAATTGTATTTCACTATTTTCTTTCAACTGTTCAGCAATATCAATTATTCTTTTCAAATTATTAACTTTTCCTATTGTTCCTGTATAAATTATTTTAAATTTACCGTTTTCTAGATCTTTATCATAAAAATATTGTTTTTGTAATTCTCTACATTTATTTAAATCTATTCCATTATTAATATAATAAATTTTATTTAAATCAATTTCTTTATCCCAACCTTTATCAATAATATACTGTTTTCCACCTTCCATAGTAAAAATAATAGAATCAGAATATTTATAAATCATCTTTTCTCCGAAATATAAAATTTTAGATAGAAGTGAACTTTCTTTTACATATCCCATCATTAATAAGGTTTCAGGCCATAAATCTCTTATTTCTGAAATTTTTTTACATTTATATTTTTTGCCTAAAATAATCCCTGCTACACAAGCTAAAGGATGAACAGAAGATCCTATAATAACATCTGGTTTTCTAAATTCTTTTTTTATTTTATTAGAAGACTTTAAAACTCTATAAAAATATTCAAACATATTTTTTACTCTTGCTTTTCCATTTCCTTGATATGGTTTCGTCTTTATAAAAATAAAAGGAATATTTTCTGAATATTTAATAATAAAATCTTTTTTATCTTCTATATAATTATCTTTTCCTTTATGGACAAAAGAAGCACAAATAATAATAGGTTCGTATCCATTTTTTATTAATTCTTTTGCAAACCAATAATGTCTTCCACCTTTGTCAAAGCACATATCAGTTGCATAATGATTTAATATCCATATTTTTTTCAATTTACTCACCTTTTACTCTATATAATGGAAAAAAATTACTTCCTTTTTCTTCTTTTGATAGTTGTTTTTTTTCTACTAATTTTTTATAAATACCTTTATTCCAAACTTTTTTTCCAATATAAAAATTAAACTCTGTATTTTTTCCAAATTTTTTCTTATATTTAAAAAGTGAATCTTCTGGATCAGAAGTTCTTCCACCACCATGATGTATATAATTATACCCGTGTTCTTTTCCCCAATTTGCTGCTGTTGCTTCAATTAAACTTCCAGCATTTAGTTCTAATAATTTAGAACAACTTCCCAAAAGATGTGCATGTAAAATTTTTCCTTTAATTAAATAAATTTCACTTGCTATTATTTCTGATTCATATTCTAATTCTATAAGTAAAATGTAATCTTTTAATTTTAAAATCATTTCATTAAAGTAATTTTCATCAAAATAATAATATTCAGATGCATCATTTCTTTCCATTGTTTCATAATATAATTTTTTAAAATTATCTAAATTATCAGGTTTTTCAATAATATGTACCTGGATATCTTTTTTTAAAGCTTGTTTTATTTCACGCCTAGCATTCTTACTAAACTCTTCTTGTACTGGATCATTAAAATCTTTTAAATTTGTTCCTATTGTTTTTCTTGAATACTCTACTTCGTACACATTTTTAAAATCTAAAACATTTGCATATATAGGGTGAAATCTTATAAATTCAGATACTATATTATTTTCACTACAAAAGTTTGAAAATTGTTCATCATATTCCTTTAATAGTTTTTCTTTATTATCAGTTTCTATTATTATTGGACCACCATAACCATATGGTGTAATGATATCAAAAAAATCTTCATTCTCTATTTTTCGTTTTAGAAATAAGTTTTTAATAATTCCATTTTTACTTTTTAAAATAAATTCTTCTACTTTTCCATTTTCTATTTTTTCATATAATTTTGCATACTCTTTATCAAAATAAATATCCACTATTTCATTTCACACCCTTTTCTATATTCATCAAAACAAACTTCAACATTATTATTTTTAAAATCAGAAATATCTTCTTTCTTCATTACTTTTTTTATTGTTAAAAAAGCTATTCTCAAATCTAAAAAGAAATTTAACTTATTCACATATTCAATATCATATTTAAACTTTTCTTCCCATAATATTGCATTTCTTCCATTTACTTGCGCCCAACCTGTTATTCCAGGTCTTACTTCATGTCTTCTGTTTTCTTCTGCTGTATAATATGGTAAATACTGAATAAGTAAAGGTCTAGGACCTATAAGGCTCATATCTCCTTTTAATACATTTAGAAATTCAGGTATTTCATCTAAACTTGTTGCTCTTAGAAGTTTTCCAAATCTTGGAAGTCTTTCCGCATCAGAAAGTAGTTTTCCATCTTTATCTTTTGCATCAGTCATACTTCTAAACTTATACATTGTAAATATTCTTCCATTAAGTCCTGGTCTTTGCTGTTTAAAGATAACAGGAGAACCTAATTTTCTTTTTACAAGTATTGCGACTAAGATATACAGCCACCAAAAACATAGAATAAATCCTAAAGAACAAACAATATCTAAAATTCTTTTAAAATACTTTCTATACATTTTTATTCTCCAAAACACTTTCTTATTATTTCTATTACAATGTCTTGTTCTTCTGGTGTCATTTTATTATCGCTTGGAAGGCATAATCCTCTTTCAAATATATCCATTCCAATATCAAGTGGTTTCCCATCTTTTCCTAATATTCCACTAGAAATATAAGCATTAGTTTTTGCTCTTCCATTTCCTTCTCTAGTTACAAATCCATTCATTCTATAGATTGGCTGCATATGCATTGGTTTCCAAATTGGTCTTCCTTCAGCATTATATTTTGCAAGAGTTTCAAGAATTTCTGTAGGACATGATTTTCCTTTTTCAGAAATATATAATGCTTCATTTTCTCCACGAACCTGTTTACACATTGCTTCTTTATCAATTATCATGCAGCTAAGCCAAAAGTTAGGAACTGAATTTACTTCATCAAAAGGATTCATTTTAACAGGAAGTCCTTTAAATCCTTCTTTGTATCTTTCATAAATTGCTTTTTTCTGCGCTATATGCTCATCAAGATGTGGAAATTGTCCTCTTACAACTCCTGCGATAACATTACTCATTCTGTAGTTGTAACCAATCTCTTCATGTTGATACCAAGGTGCATTTTCTCTCGCTTGAGTTGACCATTTTCTTACTTTTTCAGCAGCTTCTTTGCTGTTTGTAAGAAGCATTCCCCCTGATGAACCTGTTATAATTTTATTTCCATTAAAAGAAATTACATTGTAATCTCCAAAATTTCCTGTTTCTTTTCCCTTATATGATGCTCCTAAAGATTCTGCGGCATCTTCAATTAAAACTGCTCCATGCTTATCACAAATATTTTTAATCTCATCTATTTTTCCTGGAGTTCCATACAGATGAGCAACTACCACTACTTTTACTTCTGGATATAGTTCAAATGCTTTTTCAAGAGCTACAGGATCCATATTCCAAGTATCATATTCTGTGTCAATAAATACAGGAATTCCACCTTCATATACAACAGGGTTTACTGTTGCGCAGAATGTCATGTCAGAACAAAATACCTTATCTCCTTGTTTTATTCCTGCAAGTTTTACTGCCATATGAAGAGCAGCAGTTCCCGCTGAAAGCCCAACAGCATATTTACATCCAACTTTTTCACAAGCAAGTTTTTCTGCTTCATCAATATTTTTTCCTACAGTAGACATCCAATTTGTTTCATAAGCTTCTGTAATATACTTAAGTTCTTCCCCGTGCATAGTAGGAGAACTAAGCCATACTTTCTTTTCAAAAGGTTTTATCATAATCTATCCCTCACAATTTTAAAAATTATTAATTATATTTCACTTCCTTGTAAGAAACTACAAGTTGTTTCATAACTTTTTTAATCTCATCAATATTTGGATTTTTTATACATTCTTCCAATTTATCAAAATATTCAGTTATATCAACTGCACCATCTTCTATTTTTGTAATAAATATTTTCTTATTATCTGTCTTTATTGCAGAATTTACATCATAAAGAAGTTCTTCAAAAAGTTTTTCTCCTGGTCTAAGTCCTACAATATCTATTCCAACATTTGCATTTGAAAGTTTTATCATACTCATTGCAAGATCATAGATTTTTACTGGTTTTCCCATATCTAAAATAAATATCTCTCCACCTTTTCCTATTGCTCCTGCTTCTATTACAAGCTGAGCTGCTTCAGGAATAGTCATAAAATATCTTGTTATATCTTTATGAGTAACTGTAAGATTTTTTCCTTCAGAAATTAGTTTTTTAAATATTGGAATAACTGAACCATTACTTCCAAGTACATTTCCAAATCTTACTGCCATAAATTTTGTATTTTTAGATACTTTATTCATATGTTCTATTACAAGCTCACAAGCTCTTTTACTTGCTCCCATAAGGTTTGTAGGGTTAACCGCTTTATCTGTAGAGATAAGAACCATTCTTTCTGCACCATATTTATCTGCGCACTCTGCAACTTTTTTTGTACCAAATATATTATTTTTTATAGCTTCTTCTGGGTTATGCTCCATAAGAGGTACATGTTTATGGGCTGCTGCATGGAATACTACATTTGGTCTGTATTTATTAAATAAAAATTCTAGTTTATCTTTTTCCCTTATATTACATATTTCAGAAACTAAATCTAAATTTGGATACTTCCTTTTAAGCTCAAGCGCTAAAAAATATGTATCATTTTCATTTACATCAAGCGTGATAAGCTGTTTTGGATTAAACTTCGCAATCTGTCTTGTAAGTTCTGACCCTATACTTCCAGCTCCTCCTGTTACAAAAATAACTTTTCCCTCTATAAGCCCTCTAATACTTCCATCATTTATAACAATCTCATCTCTTCCAAGAAGATCCTCTATTCTTACATCTCTTATTTGTGAAGCAAGAGATTCATTTTCTAAAATTTCTGATATAGATGGAACTGTTTTTATTTTTACTCCATCTAACTTTTGAATTCTTTCAACTATTCTTCTAATATCAAGACTATGAATAGATGGAAGAGCAAGAAGAACCTCTTCAATCTTTTCATTTTTTATAATCATTTCAAGACTATCTTTGTTTCCTAAAACTTTAATGTTATATATTTCACTTCCGATTTTTTTCTCATCATCATCTATAAAACCGACAATTTCATATGGGAAATATGGATTAGTCATAGATTCTCTTGCGAGAATCGCTCCAGCTTCCCCCGCACCATAAATTAAAGTTCTTTTTATCTCTTTTATATTTTTATGTGGTCTTCCATAGTATCTCTTAAGTCTGAAAGCATATCTTCCAAGTAACTGCACAGATACAGAAAGAATAAGAACCATTACAAGAGTAGTATCTGGAAAACTATAATTATTAGATATATACATAAAGATAGTGAAAACAACTGCAGTTCCTAAGTTTAAAATTAAAATATTTAAAACATCAAGAATATTTGTATAGCTCCAGCTCTTTTCACTCATATTTTTATATACATACCCAACAAGGAAAATTCCAAGATATGTGATTATATATTCAATTTTTAAATGATTCTGCCAACCAAAAGAAAATTTAAGAATAAATGCTCCAATAATTCCTGCAACAACACTTAAAGAATCTATTAAAAACTTAACTACATTTCTTTCATTAAAAAGTTTTGCTGCATATCTGTTATCTTTTCCATAAGATAGTTTTTTCATAACTCTGTACAAAACCATTTGACATACAGAAAAAACTAGAAATACAGTAAATATAGAAATGTTTTTATAGAAAAAAAGAAATATCATAAAGATAATGATATTTACAAAAATAGGATTCTGTTTAGATTTTCTTTCAAATTGAAGATTATCAGTGGAATAGTAAAAAAAGATTAAAATTGCAAAAAGACCATAAACAGCAGTATTAACACTGAATCCAGTAATCTTAAACATAATTTGATATATGGCAAATAATAAAATTGTGTAAATAAATACAAGCTTATTCATCTTTTTTCCCTTACCCCATTTTTTAATTTTATCTTTTTCTAATTATCATATCACAAAATTAGAAAAAATCAACTTAATTTTTTTAAATTAAAATAAATTATATTGATTAATTCTAAATAATTGACATTAATTTGAATGTAGTAAAAAATTTTTAATTAAGTTTATCCATATAAAATATAGTTTCTTGTATTCTTTGCTAAATAACTGCTTCCTTTTTTACTACTAATGTGCTAAAATAATAGACATGAATATTTATTTTAGGGGGAGGAAATTTTAATGAATTTAATAACTAATATAGTAAATTTCGTAAATAATTTACTATGGGGAAAAAATATACTGGTTGTTATGCTTATTGGGACAGCATGTTACTTCACAGTGAAAACAAGATTTATGCAGTTCAGACTTTTCAAGGATATCATTAATATTTTGGGAAAATCTGAAAAAGATAAACAGGGAATAAGTTCTTTAGAAACATTTTTCTTAGGAACAGCATGTAGAGTAGGGGCAGGAAATATAGCAGGAGTTGTTGCTGCTGTATCGATAGGAGGTCCGGGATCTCTTTTCTGGATGTGGCTTGTAGCTCTTCTTGGTTCTTCAACTTCTTTTATTGAATCTACACTTGCTGTTATTCATAGAGATAAAATAGGAGAGGGATACTATATAGGAGGAACACCTTGGATTCTTAAGAAAAGATTAAACAGTAAATTTCCTGCATTAATATATGCAGCTTCTTCTATAATCTGTTACATTGGAGTTACACAAGTAATGTCAAACTCAGTTACTGAATCTGTATCAAGTGCTTACAAAATCAGTCCAACTTATGTTTCTATTGCACTTGCTGTTATTGTTGGAGCAATTATTTTTGATAAGAGTAAAAGTAATAAAATTATCGATGCTTTAAATAAAATTGTGCCTGTAATGGCTGCTCTTTACCTTGGGGTTGTGCTTTATATAATTCTTACAAATCTTACAAGTTTCCCTGCAATGCTTAAAGATATTTTCTCTCAAGCTTTTGGAGGAAAAGAATTCTTAGGAGGAACTGTTGGAGGAATTATTATGCAGGGGGTAAGAAGAGGATTATTCTCAAACGAGGCTGGAAGCGGAAACTCAAACTATGCTGCTGCTGTTGTTGATATAGATGAACCTGCAAAGCAAGGACTTGTTCAAGCTTTGGGGGTATTCGTTGATACTCTTGTAATATGTAGTGCTACAGCATTTGTTATTCTTCTTGCTGGAGTTAAAAAAGTCCCTGGCAGTGATGGAATGATTTTGGACGGAAAAGTTTTAAGTGGAATGACTCTATTCCAAGAAGCTTTGAAAACTCATATAGGATGGATAGGTATTCCATTTACAGTGGTTGTAATATTCTTCTTCTCACTTAGTACAATCTTGGCAGTTGCTTTCTATGGAAAAAGTGCAGTGAGTTTTATTAATAAAAGAATGGAAATGAATATTGCTTATCAAGTGATTATAGTTATAATGACATATATTGGAGGAATCCAACAAAACTTCTTTGTATGGTCTTTGGCAGATTTTGGACTTGGAATTATGACTGTAATAAATATTATATGTATACTTCTTATTTCAAAAGATGCTTTAGCTGAATTAAAAAGATATGAAATAATTTTAAAAGAAGAAAACAAAAAATAGGATTATCGCATTTATAAAATTGTAAAAATAAAATTCTCGATATTAAAAATTGTTTCGTAATT
>DXWL01000044.1 GCA_019416865.1 Fusobacterium sp. | reverse complement strand
TAAATAGAAACTATTTTTTCTTAGAGAATTTTATTTTTTACAAGTTTGCAACAGCCCCATTTTTTATTTTTGGAACTATATAAGGAATATTGTTTTCTATTGTGAGAATAGAGCAGTCTAAATCATATACCTCTTTTAAATTTTTTTCTGTGAAAACTTCTTGAGGAATACCTTTTGAAAAAACTTTCCCCTCTTTAAGCATTATAATTTCATCACAAAATATGGATGCTAAATTAAGATCATGAATAACGACTACTGCAGTCAGCCCCTTTTCTCTTACACTTTTTTTTATTTTTTCCATAAGATCAAGAGCATGGTTAAGGTCAAGAGCTGATGTAGGTTCATCTAATAAAATTATTTTTGTTTCCTGTGTAAGAGCTCTTGCAAGAACTGCTCTTTGAAATTCTCCTCCAGAAAGGGTAAGAATTTTTCTTTCGGAAAATTTTTTTAGATCAAGTTCAGCAAGATATTTTTCAGCTATTTCTTCATCATTTTCAGAGTATCCATTCCAACTGTTGTTAAGATGTGGAAGGCGTCCCATAAGAACAAAATCCCTAACTGTCATATTAGCAGAAAATTGAGATTTTTGAGGAACAAAAGAAATAAATTTTGCCTTTTCTTTTTGAGAAAATTCTTTTATATTTTTTTCTTGTAAGAAGATATCTCCATTATTGCTTTTTAAATATCCCAAAATATTTTTTAAAAGAGTGGTTTTTCCACATCCATTAGGTCCTAAAATTCCTGTTATCTTTTTTTCTGAAATATCTAAATCTATATCTTTTAAAATTTTTCTGTTTCCATAGGAAAAATTAAGTCCTCTTATTTTTATTATCTCCATTTAGAAATCACCTCTTTTATTTTTAAGAGCTAGATATAGAAAAAATGGAGCTCCCAAAAAGGCTGTAATTACCCCAATAGGAATTTCAACTGGAGCAAAAAGAGTTCTTCCTGCTGTATCACAGATTAAGAGGAATAATCCTCCTGCAAGTATCGTATTTGGAAGCAGTCTGCTGTTTGAATCTCCTGTTATCATTCTTATTATATGAGGAACTATAAGTCCTGCAAATCCTATCATGCCAGAAAATGCTGTAGAAAAAGCAACCAAAAGAACAGATACTGCAAGTATTCTTGTTTTTAATCTGTCTACACCAACCCCAAGAGAATATGCTTCTTCATCACCTGAAAGAAGAGCATCCAGTTCATTTCTTTTAGAATAAAAATATCCTATGGAAAAAATAAGGGGAGGAAAGATGCATAACACTTTTTTCCATGAAGCATTTCCAAGATACCCCATCATCCACATTGTAATTTTAAATGAATCCTCTCCAATAAGATATACTGCAAAAGATGTAAATGCTCCCAAAAAAGATGAAACAGCTGTTCCTATAATAAGAAGAGATGTAACATTTACTCTATTTCCCCTCTTTGATATTTTAAAAATAGTAAAAGCTGCAGCAAGAGAGGTAATGAAAGCCAAAACTCCGTACATAAAATCAGGGAGATTGAAAATAAAGGCTATTACAGCTCCAAAAGCTGCACTGGCAGTGATTCCGATTATGTATGGATCTGCCAAAGGGTTTTGAAAAACAGTCTGAACAACTGCTCCACTGGAAGAAAGCATCATGCCGATAAGAATTGACATAACTATTCTGGGCAGTCTGATATTATATATTATTGTTTTAGCATAATCAGGTGCTTTTTCAGGAGAAAAAATATATTTTATAGGGATATTTACACTTCCCAAAGGAATGACAAATATCCCTGTTATAATTATTCCTCCTGTAAGAATTAAAGGCAGAATTTTTTTCATCACTAAATTCCTCATACTTTTATTTTTTATACAGATATAGTTTACATTTTTAAACCCTCTCTGTCAAATCACAAATTAGAAAGTATAGCTAAATCCTGCATAAAATGTTCTTCCATCTTCAGGAATTACAGTTGAAAATCCATCAGCCACATATCCGTAATATGTTTCATTGAAAATATTATTTATACCTCCATAAACACTAAATCCTTGAGGGTGATTGTATCTGATAGAAACATCTACAACAGTATGAGATTCTACTAAGTTGTCTTCTTCTCTGTCTGCTTCAGAAAGGAAGTTGTTGTATCCTCCTGTATATTTCCAAACAGCTCCTCCTGTTAAGTTTTCAGTAAAGTCATAATCAGCCCGTAAAGATATCATATGTTTTGGAACTTTTTTAAGCCCACTGTCTGTCCAATCTATCTTTTGCCCATCTGCAATAGCTGCCTTTCCTTTATCATTGTAGTCGCTTTTTCCTTTTAAATAAGTATATCCCTGTTCTAAAGATAGTTTTCCAATTCTTTGGTTTGCTGTAAATTCTACTCCATATCTTTCTGTTTCTAAATAGTTTACAGTTACAGATTCTTTAATTCCATTTCTATAGATTCTATTCATTTGGTTGTCTGTATTAGTATAGAATCCTGTTAAGCTGATTGCAGAACCAAAAATAAAATCTCTTACTCCTATTTCATAGATATTAAAGATTTCATCTTCAGCTTCTGTTTTTTTGTATATTTTATTTCCTTCAGAATCTAAAACTCTGTCAGATATTTGTAATCCATCAGGGCCAGTAAATCCTCTTTCATATCTTGCATATATTTTTCCTGTATCACGATAATTATATCCTGCTGAAACTTCATAGTTTTTATTTCTAGAAACTCTTGTATCACTTCCTTTTCCATCAGCAGCATCTTTATCAAAAGACCAATCAGTAATATCATATCTCATTCCCTGAGTAAATTCAAAATCTCCAAGTTTATAAATATTCATAAAATACAAAGCTTTTACAAGTCTTTCATACTGAAATTTTCTTTCTATCTCATTGTATGTAAATTTTCCTTGATATTTAATATAATTTCCATTTTCATCTTTTCTCAATGTATAATCTTTATATTTTAAATCTGCTTTTTGTGTAAAATAATCAGCTCCAAAAAGAATACTGCTTTTTTCTCCATAGTTGATATTTAATTTTGCTTTGCTTCCTAAAGTTTCTTGATTCATTTTTTGATTATCATCATATTGATTATTTGTGAAATATCCGTCGCTGCTGAATCCATCAACAGAAAGCAAAATATCATCTGTCATTTGGAAAGCATAGCTCAGTTTAAAGTTATCTTCCTCTCTATCACTTGAAAGATATTTTCTTTTGGAAATAGTCTTTTTCAATCCGTTTTCGTCTATACCAGTGGTTATTGTACTGTATGCCGGTCTGTAATCTTTTCCATATTTTTCAAGATTTGATTTAGTTATATTTTTTATAAACTGCCCTTCTTCTTCGAAACGGCTGTATTTAAAGTTTAAGTTTTGTCTGTCTGAAATTTTATAATTAAATCCTCCTGAAAAATATTGAGTGTTGCTGTATGTATCTACAAAATACCAATCTTTTTCACTTTTTGAATAGTTAAGCTGTACAGTAAGCTTATCATTTATTTTTGTTCCTGTATTAACATAGTATTTTTTTTCTTTATCGATAGTAAATTCATATCCTAACTTATTTGTAGGCTTGTCCAAAGATTTTAAATTTGTGGTAATATTTATAACTCCCCCTGAAGTTCCATTCCCATATAAAACAGATCCTCCCCCTGGAATAACTTCAATTTTTTCAATCTGTTCAACAGGAACTATATCATAGTTTGTAGAGTGAGGGTGATTAACAAGAGTGGTAACTGGAGCTCCATCTACCATAACCTGTATATTTTTAGCAGCTTGGTCAGACCCCTGTCCTCTGATATCAATTTCCCCCCAATTTGAAGTTCCTACAGTGATTCCAGGTACATCATTTAATACCTGTGAAACAGATGTATAACCTTTCTGCTCAATATCATGTTTTTCAACCACAATAACATTTTTAGTTGATTTTAATTTTTCCACTTCTATGTAGTCAGGACTGATGATACTTTTTCCAAGTTTGACATCTTGGGCAAACAAAGCAGCACCTCCTAAGAAGCATAAAAATAGTGTTTTTCTCATAAATAATCCTCTCTTTCGTTTAAAATATGAACCATCTGCCCCATTATATACAAAAATATTTGTTAGTCAAAATATTTTTTGAAAGATATTTTTTTGAAAATAATAAAAAATTAATTTTTAAATTTATTTCTTTTATTTTTAAAAAGTTAAATATTTTTATTTTTTATTTGTCTAACAAAATATTTTAAAAAATAATTTTTTGTCATTGACATATTACAGAATTGATAGTATTATTTAGCAGGAGAAATTTTGAAGGGAGTTTTATTTTATGCTTAGAAAAAAGCTGCTGTTTTTTTTAGGGTGTATCTCTTTAGTATTAGGAACAATAGGAATAGCTGTACCTCTTCTGCCTACTACACCTTTTTTACTTTTAAGTGCCTATGCTTTTGGGAAATCTTCTGAAAGATGCAGTTGTTTTATTTTAAACAATAAAATTTTTGGAAAATATATCAGAGATTATCAAGAAAAAAAGGGCATCACATTAAAAAATAAAATTAATGCACTTTTACTTTTGACTCTGAGTATAGGTTTTTCCATATGGAAAACAAACAGCAATCACCTGCAGATATTTTTAAGTCTTGTGTTTGTATGTGTAGCTTTTCATATTTTAAAATTGCGTACTTTAAAATAAAAAATTATTATACCAATTTAATAGGGGGGATTAAGAATTATGATGTATTATTTAACAGTTGGAGGGCCACTTATGTGGATTTTGTTTGGACTTTCTATTGTTTCTACTGCAATTATTTTAGAAAGACTTGTATTTTTCTTTCGTAAAGAAAAATCTTTAAGTAAAGATTTTAAATCAAATATAATTTTATCAGTATCTTCTGACGATATGTGTAGAGCTATTGAAATATGTGATAGAGAAAAAAATACAGTGGGATGTACAGTTAAATGTTTTCTTACAAGATGTAATAAAAACGGAGATTTTCACCATTTTGACCAACTTATAAAAGAGATAGGAATGGAAGAGATAGGGCCTCTTGAAAAAAGACTGCATCTTCTTGCAATAATAGGATATATTGCACCTATGATAGGACTTTTAGGAACAGTTACAGGAATGATTGATGCTTTTAGAAATCTTTCTACATTTGGAGCTGGAGATCCAACTCTTGTTGCTGACGGAATATCAAAAGCTCTTCTTACAACAGCAGCAGGGCTTTCAATTGCTATTCCTGCAATAGTTGTTTACAATCTTTTAAATAAAAAAATCGAAGAGATAGAGGAAGATATTGATAAGGTAACAACAAATGTTATCAATATCATAAGACAAAACTAGGAGAGAGCCATGGGAAGATACAGAAAAAAAAGAAAAATTATGGCTCTTGATTTGACTCCTCTTATTGATGTGGTATTTCTTCTTTTGATATTTTTTATGGTGTCTACAACATTTAACAAATATGGAAAGATAGATATTGAGCTGCCCTCATCAACAGTTATAAATAAAACAAAAGACAGCAAAATTGAGATAGTGATTGATAAAAATGAAAAATATTTTGCTATAGTTGATGGAAAAACTTCAGAAATTGATATTAACAATCTGGGAGAACTTCTTGCAGGGGTTAAAGAGGTGTCAATTACAGGAGATAAAAATCTGAAATATCAAGTGGTTATGGACGCAATAACAAAAGTAAAAAAACAGGGTGTAGAAAATTTAGGAATAAATTTCTATGAATAGGAGTTGATATAGATGATTAGATATCTTTTGATTGCTCTTATTCTTCATCTATTTTTATTTTTAAATATCTCAAGATATAAAACTTTGGGAGATCCCAATCTTTCGTTAAAAACAAATATTCCTATTTCATATAACTCAATTAATATAGAGCAGAGAATAGATAATATTCAAAAGGTGAAAGGGGGCAAAGAAACCGAACCTGAATCTTACGAAAAAGAGCAGGAAGATACCAAAGAAAAAGAGATTGAGAAAAAAGTAGAGAAAATAGAACCTGAAATAAAAAGTAAAATGAGCAACAACAAAGAGAAAAAAGAGGTTAAGAAACAGGAGAAGAAAAAAAAGAAGGCTGAAAAACCTGTGGAAAAAAATCCTGATGATGTATTTACCAAAAGTGGAAATTTTACAGCAAATCTTGACGGAACATACACAGCAATATCTTCAAAGGGAATAAATTTTGAAATTATAACTCAAGTTGATCCAGATTATCCAAGACAGGCAGAGATTATAAGATACAACAAAAGTGTAACTGTAGAAGTAAGATTTCTTGTAGATTTAAATGGAAATATTGAAAATATAGAAATACTAAAATCTCACGAGAAATTTGGTTTTGATAAAGAAGTTCTTTCAGCTTTGAAAAAATGGAAATTCAAGCCGATTGTATATAATGGAAGAAAGATAAAAGTATATTTTAATAAAGAGTTTGTCTTCAATCCAAAATCATAAAATTACAGAGGGGAAAAAATGTTTGAGATTAGATATAAATCACACCATGATGTGAAAAATATAATTGATAAGATGATGAAGAGGAAAATTGTAACTCCTTTTACATTTAATAAAATTATGAAAAGAAGTCCTGAAAAAACAGAAGGGGGAATATATGTTCACACACCTTATTGTGATAAAATATGTTCTTTCTGCAATATGAACAGGAAACAGGTTGATAATAATCTAGATGATTATACAGAATTTCTTTGCAAAGAATTTGAAAAGCATGGGAAAAGAAAATTTGCTCAAGAAAAAAGAATTTCTGCAATCTTTTTTGGAGGGGGAACTCCTACAATATACAAAGCTTATCAGCTTGAAAAAATACTTTCAGCTCTAAGAAAAAACTTTACTCTTACAGAGGATTGTGAATTTACTTTTGAAACAACTCTTCATAATCTTACTTGGGAAAAATTAGAGATTATGGAAAAATATGGAGTGAACAGAATAAGTATAGGGATTCAAACTTTCTCAAACAGAGGAAGAGAGATTTTAAACAGAACTTATGAGAAAGATTTTATTGTTGGAAGAATAAAAGAGATAAAAGAGAGATTTAAAGGACTTATCTGTATAGATATTATTTATAACTATCCGGGGCAGACTTTGGAAGAGGTGCAGGAAGATGCAGAAACAGCTTGTGCTTTGGGAGCAGACAGTATAAGTTTTTATTCTCTTATGATTCAAAACGGCTCTCAAATTTCAAAAGACAGAGCTGAAGAAAAAATATTTTTCAGATACAATCTTGAAAGAGATAAGGAGCTTCACGATAAATTTTTAGAGATTACTTTGAAAAATGGTTACTCTGTTCTTGAACATACAAAAATTACAAATGGAAGAGATAAATACAGCTATATAAGAAATGTAAATTCTTTTTCAGACCTTTTGGCAATAGGAGTAGGTGCAGGAGGAAGAGTTGAAAATATAGAATATTTCAATTTGAATAAGCTGATATCTTTTTATGCTCAAGACAGCGAATTTAAACTGAGAGTAAAAAAACTTTCAGGGATACTTCAATACAGAGAGGTTTCTTTAAATGAAATAAAATCTCTGACACAAGAATACTACGAGGAAATTTTTGGACTTCTGAAGGAATATGAAGAGAAAAAACTTGTGGTGATAGACGGTGATAAAATGACTTATACCTTAGATGGAATATTCTGGGGAAACAGCATAACAGCTGCTGTAGTTGAAAAAATGATAAATATAGGAAAGGAATCTTAGGAGGATAAATGAACAAGACATTAATTGCATACTCTTCTCTTACAGGAAATACAAAACTGGTAGCAGAAAAAATATTTGAAATAGTTGAGGGAGATAAGAAACTTGTATCTCTTAACGATATTAAAGATATAAATACTGATGAGTTTAACAGAATTATAGTTGGATTTTGGGTAGACAAAGGAACTGCTGATAAAAGAACAAGAGAGTTTATCAAAAAACTTTCAGGAAAAGAGATTGCATACTTTGGAACTCTTGGAGCTGATCCTGAATCAGAGCATGGACATACAGTAAATGAGAGAGTAACAAAACTTTGCAGTGAAAAAAATGAGTTTTTGGGAGGATTTTTGTGCAGAGGAAAAATAAGCCCAAAACTTGTGGAGAAAATGGGTAAATTTCCATTAAAATTAGTTCATCCTCTTACACCTGAAAGACTTCAAAGGATTGAAGATGCAAAACCTCACCCTAATGCAGAGGATTTTGAAAAAGCTCAAAACTATTTTAAAAGTATATTATAATTAATAAAAGGAGCTGTTGAATTTAATTTCACAGCTCCTTTTGTTATTTTTTAATCAGCTGAAAAATGAAGATTTTTTACAAGAACAGAGGGAGAGCCTGTTCCTGAAAGAGAAAATTTCATATCTTCTCCAATCTCTTCTATATTTAACAGAAGTTCAAAGAAATTTCCAGCAACAGTGATTTGATTAAAAGCCTTCCCTTTTTTTCCATTTTCAACTATAAATCCCTCTGCTGCAAGAGAGAAATCTCCTGAAACAGAGTTAAGTCCAGAATGAAGTCCTGCAAAATCAGTGATAATTACCCCTCTGTCCATTTTTTTCAAAAGTTCATCAAATGAAACTTCCCCTTTTTTTACATAAAGATTAAAAGGAGATATTCCAATTGTACCTTTATATCCCCCTTTGGCTGCATTTCCAGTAGATTTTACTCCATCTTTTTTAGCAGTTTTTAGGTTATAAAGATATGTTTTTAAAATTCCCTTTGAAACAAGTTCTTTGTATTTTGTAGGAACTCCTTCAGAATCAAAAGAACAGCTTCCCTCTCCATTTTCAAGATGAGGATCATCTATAAGAGTAAATTTTTCACAAGCTATTTTTTCTCCCAATTTTCCTTTTAAAAGAGAGAGATTTTTTTGGACAGCTTCTGCTGAAAAAATACCTGTCATACTGTCAAGAAGAGATGTAAAAGCTGTATTTTCTATTACACAGATATTTTCTTTAAGTTCAGGTTTAACTGTATCAAGTTTTGCAGCAGCTTTTTTTACTGCATTTTCTGCAAGAGTTTTGTAATCAAAAGCTTTGAAATCTCTGCTCACTTTAAAATCTGAACCTGTTTTTACAATACCATTTTCTTCTGCTGAAACAGAAATATATGAATATGCTGTATTTCCTCTGTCGTGAAGAGAGATTCCCTTTGAATTTTTAATTATTCTTTCTGATTCTCCCATTCCAAACATACATACAACCACTGTTTTTATTCTTTTATCAAGAGAGTATGCCTCTTTTTCAAGATTTATCAGAAAATTTTCTATTTGGGGAATCTCTATATTTTTAAGATTTTCCTCATAGGTATTTACAGGAATATATTCCCCTCCCCCTTCATATATTATCTGTTCATCAGAACTTTCGATTACAGAGCCGTTTTCATAAGCTTCATTTATAAGAAAATCTGCATCTTCCTCTTCAAAAGATTCTGTATAAGAATATCCCATTTTTCCGTCAAATTTTCCTCTGAAAGATATACCTTGATTTTGGTTGTCTGAAAAACTTTCTATTTTTCCCTTAAAAACTTTCAGAGAGATATTTTTTCCTGAAAGAAAGTATATTTCAAATTCCTCTATATTTTTCTCATGTGCTTTTGAGAAAACTAAATCTATAAAACTGTTTTTATCCATAAGAGCCTCCGTAAATTGTGCTTTATATCCATAATTATATCATTATTTTGAAAAAAAAGAAGATTTTAAATTTTATCAAGCTAAAAGAATTCTTTTGTGCTAAAATATGCTCATAAAGGCAGGTGATATACTTATGAATATTGAAAAATGGAGTTTACTGAATGCTTTTACTAAAAATGGCAGAAATCTAAAGAAAGAAAATTCTGATATAACACTTTTTCCTAAAGCAGAAGATGTATTTGTAGAATCGGGTTTGGATATGTATTTTACACCTATTCTTACTTATAGTTGTTTTTTTGAGGAAAAAAAATATGATATACATATATTAACATCTGTAGGTCTTATTTGTGAGAACAGTTACCTTAATTCAGAAGATAGATTTTTTGGCTTTAAATATATTAATGGAAAATACAGCTTTATGGGTAATCTTAATACTTTTGGAAATTCTCAAATAAAAGAGGTGTATAATTTTCTTCGTGAGGATTTTGAAAAAAATAAAGATTACTATTTGGAGCAAAAGGTAAATATCACTGACTATATGAAGATGATAAAACCTTTGGCAAGAAGAGTGGGACATTTTACAGAGGCTCAAAGCATATGCACATATATTGAAAACTTTTATTCTTATGAGTTAGCAAAATATCACTATGAAAAAACAGGAAAGCTTAAGCATCTTTTTGAAATAACAGATGCTGTTTATAATAAAGATAGATCTTATTTTTTTAATGGAGAAAAAACAGCAGAGCTTTTAAAAGATTTTTATGAAAAATTTGGTGAATATTACCAAAACCGTTATGATTTTAAAAATGTAAAACCTGTATGTTCTGTTGATACCTTTAAATTTACAAGCTTTGCTGCAACAGCAGTAACATTTTTAAACCCTGAAAAAAATCTTGTATACACTCTTGAATATACTGAAAATTAAAAATATCCAAAAAAAATTAAAATGGATATATAAAAGATACATTGACCTACTATAATGGGTACATAAGAAAGGAAATGAACTTTCTAGAAAAATTACCATATTATCAAAATATTTATGAATAGGATTTTATTTTTATCTTCTCTCCCTTACAGTGTATAAAAATAATGTTTATATTCATAAATATGACCATCAATTAAATGCCTAAACCCAAAAAGGAGAAGATCACCCGTCTTCTCCTTTTCCCTTTTTTGTTTTTTATAAAGTATGGTATAATGGCATATGACAAAGATAGGAGTTGATAAGATGCTTAGCAGAGATTTAGTTGAAAAGATATTGAATGAAGCTGTTTCCACAGGGGGAGATTTTGCCGAAGTATTTGTGGAAAAGAAAAACAGCAGCAGTCTTTATATGATAGATGGAAAAATTGAATCATCTCTTTCAGGAAAAGATTTTGGAATAGGGATAAGAATTTTTAAGGGAACATATTCTGTCTACGGATATACAAATGATATGAGTGAGGAAAATCTTTTAAAAACAGCGAGAAAGATAGCTCAAACTATAAAAGGTACAAAAGCTGATATGGTTATAAATCTTATCAAACAAGATATGGAAAATTATAATAAGATAGAGATTTATCCTGAAACAATAGGGAAAAAATATAAAACTGATATTATGAGAAGAGGATATTTTGCTGCTAAAAATTATGATGAAGAGATTTCTCAGGTGAGAGTTTCTTATGCTGATTCAAAGCAAAATATTTTGGTTGCTAATACTGAAGGAATTTGGGCAGAAGATGAGAGAGTAAGAGGAAGAATAAGGATAGAAAGTGTGGCTTCTTCAGAAACAGAACTTCAAACAGGAAGCATGAGTCCCGGGGCTTCAAGAGGTTTTGAATTTTTTGAGAAAATGGATATTGAAGGATATGGAAGAGAGGCTTCAAGAATAGCCAAAACAGTTCTTCATGCTGATTATTCTCCAAGTGGAAAAATGCCTGTTATTATAGATAATGGTTTTGGAGGGGTAATATTTCACGAAGCTTGTGGACATGGATTGGAAGCTACAAGCGTTGCCAAGGGAAACTCTGTTTTTGCAGGAAAATTGGGACAGAAAATAGCCTCTTCTGTTGTCAGTGCTGTTGATGACGGAACTCTTCCAAATGAGTGGGGAACACTTAATATTGATGATGAGGGAACTCCTACAAGAAGAAATCTTCTTATAGAAAATGGAATTTTAAAAAATTATATGATTGATAAACTTAACGGCAGAAGAATGGGAATGGAATCAACAGGAAGCGGAAGAAGAGAATCATATAAGTATGCTCCTACATCAAGAATGACAAATACATTTATTCTTGGAGGAAAATCAACTCTTGATGAGATGATATCTTCTACAGAAAAAGGTATCTATGCAAAGTATATGGGGGGAGGATCTGTAAATCCAGCCACTGGAAATTTTAACTTTGCTGTTCTTGAAGGATATCTTATAGAAAATGGAAAAATTACAACTCCTGTAAGAGGGGCTACCCTTATTGGAAATGGGGCAGAAGTTCTTAATAAAATTGAGATGGTTGGAGAAAATCTTGCTCTTGCACAGGGAATCTGTGGTTTGGTGTCAGGTTCTATTCCAACTTCAGTGGGGCAACCTGCAATAAAAGTCGGAGAGATAACTGTAGGGGGAAGAAAGTAATATATAATATATAGTTTTGGGTGAGCTTTAATGAAATCGGTGTTACAACAAGACCAATCTCTTCTAAAGTATTAGATAAAATTAAAGAAGAATGGAAAAAACAAACAGATATATTTCCTAGAAAAAATCCTGATTTTTCAGAGTATTACTATCTTTTAATAAAAATTTTAAATTTTGGAACTCTTGGTACATTATTAAATTATAGTTATAAAGGGAAAAAGCTGTATACATTATTTAAAAGTTATTTAAAAAGACAAAGTAATTTTTCTATTGGCAATGTATTCAGTGATTTGCAGTCTATAATAGTTTTAAGAAATAGTTTATGTCATAAAGAAAGTTTAATAATTTTTTTAGAAAAAGGACTAAAGGCTAATAATATATATAAAAATCCAAAAAAAGATTTTCTTCAAACAAGAATAAATTCAATAGCAAGAATTTATGAATACTATTATTTGAAAAATAATAATAAAAAGAAAGTTTTACAAGAAAATACTTGGATAAGAAACTATACAAAATATAGATTAGGAAATAGAGAAGAAAACAGATTTGAAAAATTAAAAATAAATATATAAAAAAAGAAAGTCACCAAACACTTGACGAGAAGCTGCGTGACTTTCGGTTACGTTAATTAATTATACTATATATTAAAAAAAAAGTAAAGATACAAATAGAAACATCAAGAAAATATTGTATTAAAGGAAAAGGAGTAAAATTATTTAAATATCAGTTGATAATTGGCAAAAATGAGGTATAATTAGTATATAGAGATACACAGTTTAGTACACATATAAGGAGGTACGATTATGAAAAAAGTATTATTCGGATTGTTTGCATTATCAACTTTAGCTTTTGGAGCGATGGGAGATAATAATTTATATTTAAGAGCCGAATTCACTCCTTTCAGTGAATACAGTACAGACAATGGAACAGGTGTTAAAACTAAGGACAGAATCAGTGGAGCTGCTTACGGAATTGCTGTTGAAGTTACAAGAGAGGTTATGTATGGGCTTGAAATAGGGCTTGGTACAGGATATCAATGGAACGGAGATTTTGATTATGAAGCAGATTATTCTGGAGAGCGTTATCCTGATTTCAATTCTATTCCAGTATATGTAACAGCTAAATATTCTATAGCTCCTATTGGAGATTTAGTTCCATATATTAAGGGTGATTTAGGATATTCTTTCAACGATCTTGACGATAATAAATATTTCAGTTATGAAGATGGATTATATTATGGAATCAGTGTAGGTGCTGAAATTCAAAACCTATCTCTTGAAATTGCTTACAGAGTAAATGAAGGAGAAATCAATACAAATCATGGAAAATATGATATAGATAACTCAAGAGTTATGTTTGGAGCAGGATATAAATTTAATTTTTAAATAGTTGTAGCATATATTTAAAAAGGAACTGGTGATACTGGTTCCTTTTTTTATAAAAACAAAGATAATTTCAATTTAAAAGTATAGTAATAATTAAAATTTTATAAATAATAGATAATTAAAAATGTATAAAATAGCTCTAAATATTTCTTATAC
>DXWL01000043.1 GCA_019416865.1 Fusobacterium sp. | reverse complement strand
TTTAATATCGAGAATTTTATTTTTACAATTTTATAAATGCAACAGCCCCTTTATAATTAGAGTGATCTAAATAAATATTTCAGGTTCTTTTCTGTCAGCACATTTTGTTTCAAGGAATTTAATTTTATCAGCCATAGGATTTCCAGCAAAACCTCTTCCTTCAAAACGACAAGTTCTTACACAAGCAAAACATTTTATACATTTTGCAGGATTAATATCTCTATGGTTATCAATATTTATTGCACCAGTAGGACATACAGAGGCACAGCTTCCACAATCGACACAGTTTTCATTTGGAATGGGAGATATGGGAGCTATAGGCATTTCAGCTTTATATGGGAAATTTCCTTTTACTTCTATATCGTGTGAATAAGTTTTATTTTTAAGTTTTTCTCTTATAAGTTTTCCAAATTCTTGTGCTTTTTCAATATCAGATTTATCAGGACGGTTTGCAGCAACTTTCTTTGTATAAGAGTGTTCTCCCAAAAATGCTCCCCCTGCAATACACATAAATCCATTTTCTTTTAAGATATTTTTTAGCTCTAAAAGACAATCTTCATAAGCTCTGTTTCCATAAACTACCACGGGTACAGCAAGAGCTCCTTCTCCTTTAATCTTTTTTATCATCTCTCTTGAAATAACAGGAGTTCTTCCACCATAAACAGGTACTCCAACAATAACCAAATCCTCTTTTCCAAAGGAATAGTCCTTCATATTATCACATGAAAAAGTCAGATCATAATCGTATGTTTCAAGATTAATTCCTTTTCCTATATTTTGCACTGTTGTTTTTGTAGTGTGTGTAGGACTGAAATAAAAGATATGAACTTTTTTAATATCCATTAAAAATCCCCCCTATAACTTTAAAACTCTAATTTTTTTATATTTTCTTTTATAATTTTACAGCTTAAATCAAATTTTTCCTGTTCTTTTTCATCAAGTGGTATTTCTACAGTATATTCAACTCCATTTTTTCCTATTACAGCAGGAACTCCTGTGTATATTCCTGAATTTTTATATTCTCCTGTAAGAAATACAGAACAAGGAAGAACTGTTTTTTCATCGTGGAATATAGTTTTTACAAGTTTTGCACAAGTACACCCTATTCCAAATTCAGTGGAATTTTTTCCTCTGTAAATCTCCCAACCTGCTCCAATAACTTTTTTTTGAATTTCTTCAAAATCTATATTTGAAAATGTTTCAGACTTTTCCTTTACAAGTTCTGTAAGAAGTTTTCCATTTACAGAAGCAGAGGAGAAAACAGGCACTTGTGAGTTTCCATGTTCTCCTACAACCCAGCCTTGAATAGATTGTGGATTTATACCTGTTTCCATACTTAATACTCTTTGAAATCTGGCAGAATCCAAACCAGTTCCTGTTCCTATAACACAGCAGTGAGGAAGTCCTGAATACTTTTGAACCATGTATGTAACAATATCAACTGGATTTGTAATTACTATAAAGATTCCGTTAAATCCATAATTCATAATTTTAGGAACAACATCTTTTATAATATTATGTGAAGAATAAAGTTCTGCCATACGGTCTTCATCTTGAATCCCTCCCACAGCAATAACAATAATATCACATTGAGCAATATCTTTAAGCTCTCCTGCTGTTATTTCAGCTCTGTGAGGAATAAATGGAAGAGTATCCATACAATCCAAAGCTTGAGAAACAGCCTTTTGTTTAATTATATCATTAAAAATAATTTTATCGCAGACCCCCTGCATTAACATAGCATAGGCACAGTGGCTTCCCACATGACCAGCTCCAATAATCCCAACCTTATTATTCATATTTCCCCCTAAATTATATAAAATATAAAATTCTCTTGGAAAAAATATCAGCTATTTATATTGCTCATTTCACTAAAAATGATAAACTCACTTCGCTCAAACATATCATTTTTGGCGTTCAATTCGCTGCATAAATTACGCAGATATTTTTAATATCGAGAATTTTATTTTTATATATTTATGTTAATTGATTTTATAGACTTCTCTAAAATTCCTGTAAGATAAGCTATTATCATTCCATAGTTTGTAACCTTTACTCCTGCATTTTCACATTCAGCAATTCTGTTTTCCATAGTTTTTCTAGTTATCATACATCCACCACAGTGAATAATCAAGTCAAATTTTTCTAAATCATCAGGAAAATCTTTTCCCATAGAGAATGAAAAATCAAAATGCTTCCCTGTTTTCTTCTGCAGAAGTGTAGGTATTTTTACTCTTCCAATATCTTCATGGGAAGTGTTATGAGAACAAGTTTCAGCAATTAAAATTTTTGCTCCCTCTTTAAGATTTTTAATAACTTCTATTCCAGCTATAAACTTATTTAAATCACCTTTCTGTTTAGCAAAAAGAATAGAAAAACTTGTAAGAGGATATCTGTCAGCAACAATTTTATCTACAATTTTAAATGCTTGAGAATCTGTTATTATAAGTTTGATATTTTTATTTTCCTCAAGAACGGCTGCAAGTTCAGTATCTCTTGTTACTATTACCTTTACTCCATTATCAAGAGCATCTCTTAAAATCTGTACCTGTGGCAGAATAAGTCTTCCCTTAGGAGCTTCAGAGTCAATGGGAACAACCATAACAACAGTATCCCCATATTCAACAATACCTTTTAAAAGACTTGGTTCTTCTTCAAGAACATCAAGTTTTTCAATTAATATTTTTTTAAAATCAAGAATTGACTCTCTGCTTTTAGCAGATATGAAATAAGGTTCTTTAATAATTTTTTTAATCTCCTCTTTTTTTTCATCAGAAAGAAGTTCTGATTTATTTACAGCAGTTATAAAAGGAAGATTATATTTTTTCATAAGTGCAAGATTTTCCTTATATGTTTTTTCTGCTTCTTCGTCAAAATTATTTCCATCAATAACATAGATGGCGAAGTCAGATTTTTTTATCTCTTTTAAAGTTTTTTCAATTCTAAGTTTTCCCAATTCTGTATCATCATTAAACCCAGCTGTATCTATAAAAAGTACAGGGCCGAAAGGAATAAGTTCCATAGCTTTTTTTACAGAGTCAGTGGTTGTCCCTTTTATATCAGAAACTATTGAAATTTCCTGCTCTGTAATTGCATTAAGCAGAGAAGATTTTCCTGAATTTGTAGCTCCCAAAAAAATAATATGTGTTCTGTTTGAATTTGGTGTAGTCTGCATATTTCCTCCTTATCAGCACTTTTGATAAAATTATAGCACAAAAAAATTGAGAAAACTAATTAATTCAAAGGTTTTTTGTTGACATTTCTTTTTTAGAGTGGTAAAATGAAATGCTGTAAAATATGCACATTGACTATTTCTAAACTGGGTGCTTGAAAAAGTTGTTTAGTTTTGAGGTCAGTGGAGGGCAAAACCAAAAATATCAGGAGGAAAAAAATGGCAGTAGTTACAATGAAACAATTACTTGAGTCTGGAGTACACTTCGGACACCAAGCAAAAAGATGGAATCCAAAAATGGCAAAATACATCTTCACAGAAAGAAACGGAATCCATGTAATCGATTTACACAAATCACTTAAAAAAATTGAGGAAGCTTATGAAGTAGTAAGAGAAATCGCTGCTCAAGGTGGAACAGTTCTTTTCGTAGGAACTAAAAAACAAGCTCAAGAAGCTATGAAAGACCAAGCTGAAAGATCTGGAATGTTCTATGTAAACAACAGATGGCTTGGAGGAATGCTTACAAACTTTGAAACTATCAAAGGAAGAATAGCAAGATTAAAAGAATTAGACAGAATGGATAAAGACGGAACTTTAGATACAGCTTACACTAAAAAAGAAGCTGCTAACTTAAGAAAAGAGTTAGAAAAATTATCTAAAAACTTATCTGGAATCCAAGATATGCCAAGAATCCCAGATGCTTTATTCGTAGTTGACGTTAAAAAAGAAGCTCTTGCAGTAGCAGAAGCTGACCACTTAGGAATCCCAGTAATCGCAATGATCGACACTAACGTAGATCCAGACTTAATTACTTACCCAATTCCTGCAAACGACGACGCAATCAGATCAGTAAAATTAATGTCTACTTTAGTAGCTAACGCTATCATTGAAGGTAAACAAGGTGCTGAAGAAAAAGTTGTTGACGAAACTACAGAAGTTACTGAAGAAGTAGCTGAAAACGGAGCAGCTGAATAATTAAAATAAAATTCCTTAAACAAAAGTAAAGGAAATAAGGAGGACATATAGATGGAAATCACAGCTAAGATGGTAAAAGAACTTAGAGAGATGACTGGTGCTGGAATGATGGATTGTAAAAAGGCACTTCAAGAAAACGAAGGAAACTTTGACAAAGCTATTGACTACCTAAGAGAAAAAGGTATGGCAAAAGCTGTTAAAAAAGCAGGAAGAATTGCTGCTGAAGGATTAGTATTCGACGGTGTTACTGCTGATCACAAAACTGCAGTTGTAATCGAATTCAACGCTGAAACAGACTTCGTTGCAAAAAATGACGAGTTCAAAAACTTCGGAAAATTACTAGTAGAAACTGCTTTAAACAACCCTGTTTCAACAGTAGAAGAGCTAAAAGCTGTTAAATTAGAAGACGGAGTTACAGTAGAAGAAAAATTAGTTGCTCTAATTGCAAAAATTGGAGAAAACATGAACATCAGAAGAATGGAAAAAGTTACTACAACTGGATTTGTAACAACTTATAACCACCTTGGAGGAAAACTTGGAGTTATCGTTGAAATGTCAGCTGAAATGACTCCTGAAAGATTAGAAAAAGCTAAAGGAATAGCAATGCACGTTGCAGCTATGAACCCTTCTTTCTTAAATTCTTCAGAAGTTACTCCAGAAGTTCTTGAGCATGAAAAAGAAATAGCTAGAAAACAACTAGAAATGGAAGGAAAACCAGCTAAAATTATAGAAAACATTCTTGTTGGAAAAATGAGAAAATTCTATGAAGAAAACTGTTTAGTAGACCAAATCTATGTTAAAGCAGAAGATAAAGAAACAGTTGCTAAATTTGCTGGAGATATGACAGTTCTATCTTTCACAAGATATAAAGTTGGAGAAGGAATTGAGAAAAAAGTAGAAGATTTCGCAGCAGAAGTTGCAGCTCAAATCAAAGGATAATACTTCTAAGAGAAAACAATATTGGGGATGCAGCCTGCATCCCTATTTTTTTAAAGATAATAGGAGGAGAAATGACACCTGTATATAAAAGAATATTATTAAAACTTAGCGGAGAAGCTTTGATGGGAGATCAGGAGTTTGGAATATCTTCTGAGGTTATAAGCTCATATGCAAGACAGATTAAAGAGATAGTTGATATGGGAGTAGAAGTAGGTATAGTTATTGGAGGAGGAAACATTTTCAGAGGACTTTCAGGAGAAGCTCAGGGAATGGACAGAGTAACAGGAGATCACATGGGTATGCTTGCAACAGTTATAAACTCTCTTGCTCTTCAAAACTCTATTGAAAAATTAGGAGTGCCTACAAGAGTTCTTACAGCTATTGAAATGCCTCAAATTGCAGAACCATATATCAGAAGAAGAGCAGAAAGACACCTTGAAAAAGGAAGAGTTGTAATATTTGGAGCAGGAACAGGAAATCCATATTTTACAACAGATACAGCAGCAGTTTTAAGAGCGATTGAAATAAATGCAGATGTAGTAATAAAAGCAACTAAAGTTGACGGAATTTATGATAAAGACCCTGTAAAATATTGTGATGCAGTAAAATATGATACAGTAACATACAGCGAAGTATTAAATAAAGACCTAAAAGTTATGGATGCAGCGGCTATATCTCTTTGCAGAGATAATAAACTGCCTCTTATTGTATTTAACTCTCTAGTAGAAGGAAATATTAAAAAAGTAGTTCTTGGGGAATGCAACTGCATAGGAACTAAAGTTATATAAAATTTTCAGGAGGAAAGCATGAGCGTAGAGATTTTAATGAATGATTGTAAAGACAAAATGACAAAAGCAGTAGAAGCTACAAGACACAAATTCACTTCTATCAGAGCAGGAAGAGCAAGTGTTGCTATGCTTGATGGAATAAAAGTGGAGCAATACGGTTCTTTAATGCCTTTAAATCAAGTGGGAACAGTATCAGCACCAGAGCCTAGATTACTTGTAATCGACCCATGGGATAAATCTGTAATCCCTGCAATAGAAAAAGCTATCATGGCTTCAAATGTAGGTCTTACTCCAAACAATGACGGTAGAGTAATAAGACTTATGGTTCCTGAGCTTACAGCTGACAGAAGAAAAGAATATGTAAAACTTGCTAAAAAAGAAGCTGAAGAAGGAAAAGTAGCAGTTAGAAATATCAGAAAAGATATAAATAACGCTCTTAGAAAACTTCAAAAAGATGAAGAAATAACAGAAGATGAACTTAAAAAATATGAAGATGAAGTTCAAAAATTAACAGACAAAACTATAAAAGATATAGATGCACTTCTTGCAGTTAAAGAAAAAGAAATTACAACTGTTTAATAAAAAATAGTTGCATATATTTTAATTCAGGGGTATAATCAAACTGTCTGTCAGTTACTTGTAAGAAATATACAGTAACAGAGCGGAGAAAAATATTCTTGGAGGTTTTGCAATGTTAAAAGGGACAGTTAAATGGTTCAACAAAGAAAAAGGATTTGGGTTTATCACTTCTGAAGAAGGAAAAGACTACTTCGTACATTTCTCAGGAATTGTAGGAGAAGGATTCAGAAACTTAGAAGAAGCTCAAGCTGTAACTTTTGAAGTTGAAGATGGAGCAAAAGGTCCTGTTGCAGTTAAAGTAACAGCTGCATAGTTAAATAAAAATAATTTGATTTTTTAAGATACCTTTCGGGGTATCTTTTTTTGTTTTTAAATAAAAGTTGAAAAATAAAAAAACAAGTGTTATTATTAAAGTGGATAAATAAAAGGAGGAAGAAAAATGAAAATAGGGTTGGTACTAGAAGGAGGAGGAATGAGGGGAGTGTATACTGCCGGAGTTCTTGATGCTCTTATAAATAAAAATTATTGTGTTGATTATCTTATTGGAGTTTCTGCTGGGTGTACAAATGGGGCTTCTTATGTTTCGTGGCAGAAAGAAAGAGGTATGAGGACTAATATAAACTATATAGATGATAAAAGATATTTAAGCCTATCCAGTTATTTGAAAACAGGATCGCTATTTGGAATGGATTTTCTTTTTTATGATATTCCAGAAAAGCTTGATCCTTTTGATTATGACAGCTGTTTTACATCAAAATGTGATTATAGAGTGGGGATAACAAATATAGAAACAGGTGAAGAGGAATATTTTGGAAAAGAGGCATTGAGAAAAGAGGATAGAAATATTATTCTTCGTGCTTCTACATCTCTGCCTATAGCCTCTCCTATTGTAGAAATAAATGGGAAAAAATATCTGGATGGAGGTATTGGAGATCCCATTCCTATAAAAAAAGCTTTTGAAGATGGGTGTGATAGGGTTATAGTAGTGCTTACAAGAGATAGGAATTATAGAAAAGAGTCAACAAGAGGAAAATTGTTTTTTAAGCTTATTTATAAAAAATATCCAAAACTTGTGGAGCTTCTTTGTAACCGTCATGAGAGATATAATAAAGTTCTTGAATATATAAAAGAGATGAAAAAAGAGGGAAAAGCTTTTGTTGTAGCCCCAGAGAAACCTATTGAAATAGATAAGTTTGAAAAAAATAAGGATAAGCTTTATGAGGTATACAAGCTTGGACTTGCAGATGGAACAAAAATCTTTGAAAAATATAAAGAGTTTTTAGATACAGAAAATCACAGAAAAGTATAAAAATATCGGAAACCTTGAAAGATATTGAAAAAAATGGTAGAATGATAAAAGTTAAAAAGCAATTTTTAGGAGAAAATAATGGTAACTTTAAAAAATGTATTTCTAACAGCTTCATATTATTATTGCAGATAATAGGTTTAAGACTAAAAGTTTTAAACCAGTTTTGTCATGTAAAATAGGAAGAATGCTGGGGAATATATTTGATAGGGACATACAGCCTGTTGAGGATATTCAACAGGCTTTTCTTTTATTTTCTTTTAAATATAATTTGTTTATGTTAAAATAAAATGTAAAATAAAAATCAGGGGGATATAATAATGGAAAATGTTTATGATGTGCTTAAAGACCGTGGATATTTAAAACAATTTACAGACGAAGAGGCAATCAAAAAATTATTATCAGAAGAAAAAGTAACTTTCTATATAGGATTTGACCCTACAGCAGACAGTCTGCATGTGGGACACTTTATTGCTATGATGTTTATGGCTCATATGCAAAGATTTGGACACAGACCTATTGCTCTTGTTGGAGGAGGAACAGCAATGGTTGGAGATCCAAGTGGAAGAACAGATATGAGAACGATGATGACAAAAGAAACTATTGCTCATAATGTATCATGTATAAAAAAACAAATGGAAAAATTTATAGATTTTTCTGATGGAAAAGCAATCCTTGAAAATAATGCTGACTGGCTTTTAGGACTTAACTACATAGATTTCTTAAGAGATATAGGAGCAGAGTTTTCTGTTAATAAAATGCTTGCAGCAGAGTGCTTTAAATCAAGAATGGAAAAAGGACTTTCTTTCCTTGAATTTAACTATATGCTTATGCAAGGATATGATTTCTATGTATTAAATCAAAAATACAATTGTAAAATGGAGCTTGGAGGAGATGACCAGTGGTCAAATATCATAGCTGGAATAAATCTTGTCAGAAAGAAAAAACAAGAAACAGTATATGGAATGACTTGTACTCTTCTTACAAACAGTGAAGGAAAGAAAATGGGAAAAACAGCTAAAGGTGCATTATGGCTTGATCCTGAAAAAACAACTCCACATGAATTTTATCAATATTGGAGAAATGTTGCCGATGAAGATGTTGAAAAATGTTTGGCTCTTTTAACATTTATCCCTATGGACGAGGTAAGAAGACTTGGAGCTTTAAAAGATGCTGAGATAAATAAGGCAAAAGTTGTACTTGCTTATGAAATAACTAAGATGATTCATGGAGAGGAAGCAGCTGAAAAAGCAAAATCAGCAGCAGAAGGAGCTTTTGGAGGAAGCGGAGATATGTCAAACCTTCCTACAACAGAACTAGAAAAATCAGCTCTTGGGGTTAATATGATAGATTATTTAACTGAAAATGGAGTGTTAAAAACTAAGAGTGAAGGAAGAAGACTTATCCAACAGAATGGAATGTCTTTAAATGGGGAGAAGGTTACAGATGTGGCTTTTACTCTTACAGAGGAAGCTTTCAAAGATGGGGAAGCTGTAATCAAAATGGGTAAAAAGAAATTCCATAGAATTATATTAAAATAAAGAACATTAAAATTGCTGTATTTGAAAAAGCGTAAAAATAAAATTCTCGATATTAAAAATTGTTTCGTAATTTATGCAATGAATTGAACACTGAAAAATGATATGTTTGAGGACAGAGTCCGAGTTTATCATTTTTAGTGAAGTGAGCAATATAAATAGAAACTATTTTTTCTTAGAGAATTTTACTTTTTACAACTTTAGACAGTTTTTTTATAATTTTGAATTGAAGGTGGTAAAGTAAGTATGATTTTCTTACGGGAAACTACAGAGGAAGATATTCCTGAGATTTACAAGTATATCCATGCTGATTATGTGAAAAAATACTGTTCAGATAAAGAGTATGAGGAGCAGTGGAAGGCACATGAAAGATGGTACAAATTTCTTATACATTCAGATGCCTATCTTTTGTTTACTGTTACAAGCACAGAGGACGAAAGTTTTTTAGGATGCGTAAAATTTGAAATTGATGGAGAGTGTGCAACAATAAATATCTATCTTGTGAAAAATATAAGGGAACAAGGTTACAGCAGCAGAATAATTGAAAGAAGTCTTGAGGAGCTTCAGTTTAAAAGACCTGATATCTCTGTAGTACTTGCTTACATTTTAGAAGAAAATACAGCTTCACTTAGTACATTTAAAAAATTAAAATTTCAATATGATGGTGTAGAAAATTATAAAGGGATAGAACATATGCTTTTTATAAAAATACTGGAAAAGGGGGAAGAATGACAAAAAAAGAGAGGGTTAAATATGTCCTTGAAAAATTAGAGGAAAAATTTGGAAAACCTAAGTGTGCATTAAACTTTGAAACTCCTTTTGAACTTTTGGTCGCAGTTATATTATCAGCTCAGTGTACAGATAAGCGTGTAAATATTGTTACTGAAAAGATGTTTCGTGAAGAAAATATAAATACTCCCGAGCAGTTTGCTTCTATGGAGCTTTCAGAAATAGAAGAACTTATAAAAAGCACTGGATTTTATAAAAATAAGGCTAAAAATATTCAAAAAGCAGCCAGACAGCTTCTTGAAAAATATAATGGGGAACTTCCCAAAGAGATGGATAAACTTCTTGAATTAGGAGGAGTGGGAAGAAAAACAGCCAATGTCGTAAGAGGTGAGATATGGGGACTTGCTGATGGAATCACAGTTGATACCCATGTTAAAAGGATTACAAATCTTTTAGGACTTACAGAGGAAACGGATCCTGTTAAAATTGAGAGAGATCTTATGAAAATAGTTCCTAAAAAAAGCTGGATAGATTTTTCACACTATATTATTTTACAAGGAAGAGATAAATGTATTGCAAGGCGTCCTAAGTGTGAAGAGTGTGAGATACAAGCTGCTTGTAAACATTATGAAAAATTAAAAAAACAGGGATAGTACTTTAGAAATATTATAAATACAAGAAGTTATATTTCTGACAAAATAAATATGAAAATAAATACGATAATTCTTGACATAAGAAATAAAGAATGGTATAAAGTATATGGGAAAAGAAATTAATTCTTGGGAGCTGATTGAAAAATGAAAATATATTTAGATAATAATGCAACAACAAGACTTGATGATGATGCTTTTAACGCAATGATACCATTTTTTAAAGAGGAATATGGAAATGCTTTCAGTCTTCACCTTTTTGGGAAAGAAACAGGAAAAGCTGTGGCAGAGTCAAGAAAAGTAATAGCTGATCTTCTTGGAGTTCTTCCTGAAGAGATAATCTTTACAGGTTCAGGAACAGAGGGGGACAACCTTGCTATAAGAGGTGTTGCAAAAGCATATAAAAACAGAGGTAAACATATAATTGTAAGTTCTATTGAACACCCTGGTGTAAGAAATACTTGCAAAGACCTTGAAAAAGAAGGATATGAAATCACAGTTTTAAATGTTGATAAAAACGGTGTAGTTGATGTTGAACAACTTAAAAATGCAATAAAAGATGAAACAATTCTTATCTCTGTAATGCACGCAAACAATGAAACAGGTGTAGTACAACCTATAGAAGAGATAGGAAAAATTGCTAAAGAACATAAAATTTTATTCCACGTAGACGCAGTTCAATCTATGGGAAAACTTAATATAGATCCTAAAGGAATGGGAATAGATTTACTTGTATTTACAGCACACAAATTTTATGGACCTAAAGGTGTGGGAGCTTTATATGTAAGAAACGGAGTAAGACTTGGAAAAGTTATCACAGGTGGAGGTCAAGAAAAGAAATTAAGACCTGGAACAACAAATACTCCTCTTATTGTTGGAATGGCAAAAGCTCTTGAAAAAGCATATGCAGAAAGAGAAGAGGAAAATAAAAGAGTTGGAGCTTTAAGAGATTATTTTGAAGAACAACTTCTTGCAAAAATTCCAGAAATAGTAGTAAATGGAAAAAATGTTCAAAGACTTCCTGGAACATCAAGCATAACTTTCAAATATGTTGAAGGAGAATCAATTCTTCTTTCACTTAGTATGAAAGGAATAGCTGTAAGTTCTGGTTCAGCTTGTTCATCTGATGAACTTCAAGCTTCTCATGTACTTCTTGCTATGGGAATTCCTGAAGAATTTGCTCATGGAACAATAAGATTCAGCTTAGGAAAATACAATACAAAAGAGGAAATAGATTATACAATAGATGCAGTGGTAGAAGTTATTGGAAAATTAAGAATGATGTCACCACTTTGGAATGAATTTCATAAGTAAAAAGTTGTTTAACTTAGAATATAGGGAGGAAATTAATAATGCAATATTCAGATAAAGTAATGGATCACTTTATGAATCCTAGAAATATGGGAGTAATAGAAAATCCTGATGGATACGGGAAAATCGGAAACCCTTCTTGTGGGGATATAATGGAAATTTTCTTAAAAATAGATAATGATATTATAACAGATGTAAAATTCAGAACATTTGGTTGTGCATCTGCAATAGCTACATCTTCTATTTCTACAGAAATGATAATAGGAAAAGATATTCACGAAGCTTTAAAAATCACAAATAAAGTTGTGGCAGAAGCTCTTGATGGTCTTCCTCCTGTAAAAATGCACTGTTCAGTTCTTGCTGAAGAGGCAGTTAAAGCAGCAATAGAAGATTATCTTTCTAAAAAAAATAAATAGTGATTAATTAATAAGAGATTTAAACAGGAAAAGGGTGAATAAACCCTTTTCTTTTTTTTGGAAAATAGGTATAATTTAAGGGTACAAAAGTTTTGAGGGGGAATAAATTGTTGAGAAAGTTATGCTTTGCAGTGGCAGCTTTGATGATGACTGTTGGTGTTGCAGCAAATGATATAGAAAAAAATAAAGAGATGAATTTGGAAGAAGTTCCAATGTATCGTTCTTATCTTCTTGGGGATACTAACGGGAATATCTTTTATTTTGAAAATGAAGAAGAAAAAATTCCAATGGCATCTGTAACAAAGATAATGACTCTTATGCTGACTTATGATGCAATAAATGAGGGAAAAATAAAACTGACAGACAAGGTAGAAGTTGATAAAACAATGGCAGAGATGAAAGGGAGCAGAATCTGGATGAAAGAGGGAAGCAAAATTTCTGTTGAGGATCTTATAACAGCTACAGCTCTTCATTCTGCTAACAATGCAGCTTATGGACTTGCAAAAGCTGTAGGAGGAGATATAAATACCTTTGTAAAAATGATGAATAAAAAAGCTGAAAAATTAGGTTTTGGAAATGAGATAGAATACAATACCCCAACGGGACTTCCTTCTCATATGACTGGAAGAAAAAATGATATAGGGAGTGCTGCTGGAATTTATAAGTTATCATTAGCGGCTTTAGACTATCCTGAATATATAAAGATAGCCTCACAAAAAGAAGCACCTCTTAGTTATCTTGGAGGAGCTAAAGTTTATAACAGAAATAAATTGATTGGAAAAGAGGGAATTTACGGAATAAAAACAGGACATCATGATGATCTTTACAATATAACTGTTGTGAGCAACAAGGATAATATTCAAGTTATAACAGTTGTATTGGGTTCGCCTACAGAGGAAGCGAGAAATAAAAAAATTATAGACGAGATAGAACTTTTCCATTCAGAATATAGATTAGTAGATTTCTTAAGTGCAGATATACCTGTAGCAGATATAGATATTACAGATGGAGCAGTAAAAAAATTAGAGGTATACCCTGAGAAAGATTTTTCAGGTATAGCAGGAAACAATAGTGTTGTAGAATTTAAAATTTATAAAAAAAGTTTTTTGAAGGCTCCTGTTAAAAAAGGTGAAGAAGCAGGAGAGTATAAACTTTTTATAGATGGCAAAAAAGCAGATACAGGGAAATTGATAGTGAAAGATTCAGTGGAAGGAAATTATTTTTTTGAGGGAATATTATAAAATTATAAAAAATAAAAATTTCTAAAAAAATAATTTTTAAAAAATTTAAAAGTTATCTAATCAATTTAGACGATATTTTTCAATGGTTAGTTTGATTTTATCCAATTTGATAGAAAAATT
>DXWL01000042.1 GCA_019416865.1 Fusobacterium sp. | reverse complement strand
ATCCTTGTTAATCAATAATTAAAATATGTGTCTAAGAAAATGGGTTCACTACACTCTTCCATCTATTCATAGTCTTGATATTAGAAGAATAGTTGAAAGAATTCAAAAGTTAGATGGAGTAAAAATAAAGACAGTTCCATCTATATCAGAAATTTTAGAAAATGAATCTCTTGCTTCACAGATAAGAGATGTAAGAATAGAAGATCTTCTTGGAAGAGATGAGATTATTATAAATGATGGAAGTATTAGAGAACTTATAGAGGGAAAAGTTATCTTTGTTACAGGAGGAGCTGGAAGTATAGGTTCGGAACTTACAAGACAGATTGCAAAGTTTAATCCTAAGAAGCTTATCACTCTTGATGTAAATGAAAATGATACATATTTTTTAGCGCTTGAGCTTAAAAGAAAATATCCAAACTTAGATTTAGTTTCTGAAATATGTAATATAAGGGAAAAAAATAAACTTGAATTTCTATTTAATAAATACAGACCAAATGTAGTATTTCATGCAGCAGCTCATAAACATGTACCTCTTATGGAACATAACCCAGAGGAAGCTATAAAAAATAATATATTTGGTACAAAGAAAGTTGCAGAGTGCGCAGATAAGTATGGTGTAGAAAGAATGGTTCTTATTTCTACAGATAAAGCGGTTAACCCTACAAATCTTATGGGAGCAAGTAAAAGAGCTTGTGAACTTGTAATAGAACATATGAATAAAGTTTCTAAAAATACAAAATTTATGGCAGTAAGATTTGGAAATGTTTTAGGAAGTAATGGTTCAGTTATTCCAATATTTAAAAAACTTATTTCAGAAGGAAAAAATCTTACAGTTACTCATAGAGATATAACTAGATATTTTATGACTATTCCTGAAGCAGCTCAGCTTGTAATAGAAGCTGGGGCAATAGGAAAAGGTGGAGAGATTTTTATTCTTGATATGGGGAAACCAGTAAAAATCTATGATCTTGCTATGAGTATGATAAAACTATCAAATGCAAATGTTGGAATAGATATTGTAGGACTTAGACCAGGAGAAAAACTTTTTGAAGAACTTCTTTATGATGTAAATTCTGCAATAAAGACAGATAATAAGAAAATATTTATTACAAAAATAGAAGATGGTGCAGTTGATATAACTGAATATTTTGATAAATTGGAAGAATGTATAAAAAATCCAAATATTGATGAGATTAAAAAAGTTATGAAACAACTTGTAGTTTCTTACAAGGAAGTGAAATATAATTAATAATTTTTAAAATTGTGAGGGATAGATTATGATAAAACCTTTTGAAAAGAAAGTATGGCTTAGTTCTCCTACTATGCACGGGGAAGAACTTAAGTATATTACAGAAGCTTATGAAACAAATTGGATGTCTACTGTAGGAAAAAATATTGATGAAGCAGAAAAACTTGCTTGTGAAAAAGTTGGATGTAAATATGCTGTTGGGCTTTCAGCGGGAACTGCTGCTCTTCATATGGCAGTAAAACTTGCAGGAATAAAACAAGGAGATAAGGTATTTTGTTCTGACATGACATTCTGCGCAACAGTAAACCCTGTTGTATATGAAGGTGGAATTCCTGTATTTATTGATACAGAATATGATACATGGAATATGGATCCTGTAGCTCTTGAAAAAGCTTTTGAATTATATCCTGAAGTAAAAGTAGTAGTAGTTGCTCATCTATATGGAACTCCAGGAAAAATAGATGAAATTAAAAATATTTGTGATAAACATGGAGCAGTTTTAATTGAAGATGCTGCAGAATCTTTAGGAGCATCATATAAGGGAAAAGAAACAGGAAACTTTGGAGATTACAATGTAATTTCTTTTAATGGTAATAAGATAATAACAGGTTCATCAGGGGGAATGCTTCTTACAAACAGTAAAGAAGCTGCTGAAAAAGTAAGAAAATGGTCAACTCAAGCGAGAGAAAATGCTCCTTGGTATCAACATGAAGAGATTGGTTATAACTATAGAATGAGTAATGTTATCGCAGGAGTTGTAAGAGGACAATTTCCACATCTTGATGAGCATATAGCGCAGAAAAAAGCTATTTATGAAAAATATAAAGAGGGATTTAAAGGACTTCCTGTTAAAATGAATCCTTTTGATGAAATAAATTCAGTTCCTAATTTTTGGCTTAGCTGCATGATAATTGATAAAGAAGCAATGTGCAAACAAGTTCGTGGAGAAAATGAAGCATTATATATTTCTGAGAAAGGAAAATCATGTCCTACAGAGATACTTGAAACTCTTGCTAAATACAATGCTGAAGGAAGACCAATTTGGAAACCAATGCACATGCAGCCAATCTATAGAATGAATGGATTTGTAACAAGAGAAGGAAATGGAAGAGCAAAAACTAATGCTTATATCTCTGGTGGGGTGTTAGGAAGAGATGGAAAACCACTTGATATTGGAATGGATATATTTGAAAGAGGATTATGCCTTCCAAGCGATAATAAAATGACACCAGAAGAACAAGATATTGTAATAGAAATAATAAGAAAGTGTTTTGAGGAATAAAAATGTATAGAAAATATTTTAAAAGATTATTAGACATTATTTGCTCTTTAGGATTTATCTTATGTTTTTGGTGGCTATATATTGTAGTAGCAATACTTGTAAAAAGAAAACTAGGTTCTCCTGTTATCTTTAAACAACAAAGACCAGGATTAAATGGAAAAATATTTACAATGTATAAGTTTAGAAGTATGACAGATTCAAAAGATAAAGATGGAAAACTACTTTCTGATGCTGAAAGACTTCCAAGATTTGGAAAAATTTTAAGAGCAACGAGTCTTGATGAAATTCCTGAATTTATAAATGTGCTAAAAGGAGATATGAGCCTTATTGGTCCTAGACCACTTTTAGTTGAATATCTTGAAAGATACAGTGAGGAACAAAAAAGAAGACATGAAGTAAGACCAGGTGTAACAGGTTGGGCACAAGTAAATGGAAGAAATGCAATATCATGGGAAGAAAAATTTAAATATGATGTTGAATATGTAGATAAATTAAATTTCCTTTTAGATATGAAAATAGTTTTTTTAACAATAAAGAAAATAGTTGTTAAAGAAGGAATATCCCAAGAAGGAAATGCAACTATGGAAAAATTTACAGGTGAAGTAAAGTGAAAAATATTGTAATTATTGGTGCTGGAGGACATGCTAAAGTAGTTGCTGATATTATTTTAAAAAGAAAAGAAATTTTAAAAGAAGAACTTAATATTATTGGTTTCTTAGATGATAATTTTCAAGATTTAGAATACAAAGAAATATTTAATATTCCTCTTTTGGGAAATACAGATTTAATAAAAGAATTTAAAAATAAAAATTATGAATATATTATCGCTGTTGGAAATAACTTGGTAAGAAAAAAGATAGCAGAGAAATATTCAGAATTAAATTACTATACAGCAGTTCATCCTATGGCAGTAATAGGAAATGAAGTGAAAATAGAAGAAGGAACTGTTGTAATGGCTAATGCTGTAATAAATCCTTATTCAAAAATAGGAAAACATTGTATTTTAAATACTTCCTGCATAGTAGAACATGATAACAGAATAGGAGATTATACTCATATATCAGTTAATGCAAAAACAGGAGGAACAGTAACAATAGGAAAATGTAGTTGGATTGGAATTTCAGCAACTGTAAAAAATAATGTTTTTGTTTGTGATAACTGCATGATAGGTGCAGGTGGAGTAGTAGTAAAAAATATAAATGAAGCAGGAACATATGTAGGAATACCTGCAGAAAGGTTTGAAATGAAAAGAGAAAAAATGAATGTGGGAGGTAAACCCTAGTAAATATTATATTTATAAGTTAAGAAAAATGCTGTAAAGAGGTTTGCAGCATGAAAAAATTATATATTGTTGGAGCAGGTGGATTTGGCAGAGAAGTATTATGGCTTGTAAATCGTATAAATGAAAAAGAAAAAATATGGGATATTCAAGGATTTATTGATGATAATAAATCTTTACATGGGAAGATAGAAAATAACTATAAAGTATTAGGTGGTTGTGAATATCTTAAAAATTTAAGTGAAGATGTTTATGTAATTATCTCTATTGGTTCAGCAAAGATAAAAGAAAAAATTGCTGAAAAATTAAAAGAATATTCAAATGTACATTTTGCAACTTTAATAGATCCTTCAGTAATTATATCAAAAAAAGTAAAAATAGGAGAAGGAACGATTATTTGTGCAGGAACAATTATTACAGTGAATATTGAAATAGGAAATCATGTAATAATAAATCTTGATTGTACAGTAGGACATGATTCAATTATTGAAGATTATGCAACAATACTTCCAAGTGTAAATCTTTCAGGAAATACAATAACAAAAAAATATACAACAATAGGAACAGGAACAAAAGTTATTCAAGGAATAACAATAGGAGAAAATGTAATAGTAGGAGCAGGAACGGTTGTAATAAGGGATATAGAGGATAATGTTACAGCTGTAGGAAATCCTGCAAGAATAGCAAAAAGAAATTAAAAAGGAAAAATTATGAAGAAAGCTTTGATAGTAGCATCTGTTTATGGTTTTATACATCATTTTGAAAGAAATGATATAAAAATATTACAAGAATTAGGATATGAAGTTACAGTAGCTTCTAATTTTGATAATTATAAAAATGAATTGAATGATTTAAATGTAAATTTAATTCATATTCCTTTTCAAAGAAGCCCTTTTTCTTTAAAAAATATTATAGCATATAAGAAACTAAATGAATTTTTAAAAAAAGAAAAAATAGATTTAATTCATTGCCATACACCAGTTGGAGGAGTTATTGGAAGAATAGCAGGTCATAAAAATAAAGTTAAAAATATAATTTATACAGCTCATGGATTCCATTTTTTTAAAGGAGCTCCGTTAATAAATTGGTTATTGTTTTATCCAATTGAAAAATATTTATCTAAGTATACAGATATTTTAATAACAATTAATCAAGAAGATTATAAAAGAGCCCAAACATTTTATGCCAAAAAAGTAGAATATATTCCTGGAGTTGGTCTTGATACTGAAAAGATAAGAAATATAGTAGTAGACAAAAATAAAAAAAGAGAGGAATTGGGATTAACAGAAAATAATATAGTTTTATTGTCTGTAGGTGAATTAAATAGAAATAAAAATCATTCAGTAGTGATAAAAGCTTTAGCAAAAATAAATAATCCAAATATTTATTATTTGATATGTGGACAAGGAAATTTAAAAGATGAATTAATGGATTTAATAAAAAAATTAAAACTTGAAAAAAATATAAAACTTTTAGGATTTAGAAAAGATATATATGAGTTATGTAAAATTTCTGATATTTTTATTTTTCCTTCTAAAAGAGAAGGATTATCAGTAGCATTAATGGAAGCAGTATGTTGTAATTTATCAATTATTTGTTCAAATATAAGAGGTAATAGTGATCTTATAGAAGATGGAAAGAATGGTTTTTTAGTTAAAAATAATGTAGAAGAATACGCAAAAAAAATAAATTTTTTAATAAAAAGTAGAGAGTTTTATAAAAATTTAGAAAGCAATAATAAGAGAATAAATGAGAGAATAAATGTACAAAATATAGAAAAAATAATGAAAAAAATATATTTTAAATAAAAGGTGATACAATGTTAGAAAATTTAATTAATGGAAAAGAAAAACTTGCTGTTGTTGGAATGGGGTATGTAGGTCTTCCTCTTGCAATAGCTTTTTCTGAAAAGAACTTTAATGTTATTGGATTTGATATTAATCAGAATAAAATTGAAAAGTATCTTAATGGTGAGGATCCTACAAATGAAGTAGGAGATGAAAGAATTAAAAATAGCAAAAATATAGAGTTTACTTCTGATGAAGCTAAATTAAAAGAAGCAAAATTCATTATTGTTGCTGTTCCTACTCCTGTTCTTGAAAATAAGATGCCTGATTTAAGACCTCTTGAGGGAGCTTCAACAGTTATAGAAATCTTTCAAAAGGAACAATAGTTGTTTATGAATCAACTGTTTATCCTGGAGCAACAGAAGAAGTTTGTCTTCCAATATTAGAAAAAGAATCAGGATTAAAATGTGGAGTAGATTTTAAAATAGGATATTCTCCTGAAAGAATAAACCCAGCAGATAAAGTTAATACTCTTACTAAAATAATGAAAATAACTTCAGGAATGGATAAAGAATCAAGCGATATCATTGCAGGTGTTTACAGTCAAGTAATTACAGCAGGAATTCATAGAGCTTCATCTATAAAAGTTGCAGAAGCAGCAAAAGTAATAGAAAATTCTCAAAGAGATATTAATATAGCTTTTGTTAATGAACTTTCTTTAATCTTTGACAGAATAGGAATAGATACTCTTGAAGTTTTAGAGGCAGCAGGAACTAAATGGAACTTTTTACCATATAGACCTGGACTTGTTGGAGGACACTGTATAGGTGTAGATCCATATTATCTTGCAAATAAAGCTTCAGAACTTGGATATCATGCTCAAGTAATTTTAGCAGGAAGAAGAATAAATGATAATATGGCAAAATTTGTTGCTGAAAAAACTATTAAGAAATTAATAAATGACAATATTAGAGTAAAAGGAGCAGATATTCTTGTAATGGGACTTACATTTAAAGAAAACTGTCCAGATTTAAGAAACTCTAAAGTTAATGACATAATAAAAGAATTAAGAGAATATGGGGCTAATGTTCATGTTATTGATTCAATGGCACCAAAAGAAGAAGCTCTTGAAGAGTATGGAATTATTTTAGAAGATGAAAGCTGTATAAAAAATATGGATGCTGTAGTAGTTGCAGTTGGACATAAAGAATATAGAGATATGAAACCAGCAGATTTAAGAAAATATTTTAACCCAGTGTATGCAAAACCATTATTAATAGATGTTAAATCTATTTTTAATAAAGCTGAAGCTGAAAAAGAATATGACTATTGGAGATTATAAGGAGAATTAAAATGAATATTCCATTACTTAATTTAAAAAGACAATATAAATATTTAAAAAATGATGTGGAAAGAACAATTTCTGAAATACTTGAAAGCGGAGCATATATAAATGGTCCTTATACTAAGAAATTTGAAAAAAGATTATGTGAATATTTAAATGTAAAACATGCAATAGGTGTTGCAAATGGTACTGATGCTCTTGTAATAACATTAAAAGCTCTTGGAATAAAAGAAGGAGATGAAGTTATTACTACTCCATTTACTTTCTTTGCAACAGCAGAAGCAATTTCTGTGGTTGGTGCAAAACCAGTATTTGTTGATGTAAAAATAAATGACTTTAATATTGATCCTAAAAAAATAGAAGCAGCTATAACAGAAAGAACAAAAGCTATAATGCCAGTTCATATATTTGGAACTCCTGCTGATATGGATGAAATAAATGAAATTGCTAAAAAACATAATCTTTATGTAATAGAAGATGCTTGTCAAGCTATTGGAGCAGAGTATAAAGGAATAAAGGTTGGAGGAATTGGAGATATAGCTTGTTTCTCATTCTTCCCAACAAAAAATCTTGGAACTTATGGAGATGGAGGGCTTATCACTACAAATAGTGATGAATTAGCTACTATCTGTAGAGCAATAAAAGCACATGGAAGCGGAGAAAATGGAGAAAAAGCATTTAATCTTCTAAACGACATTCATGAAGAAGTACAAGAAGATAAAAATGCAGATGATACAGTTTACAATCCTAAAAAATACTATAACTATTTAATAGGACATAACTCAAGACTTGATGAACTTCATGCTGGAATATTAAATATTAAATTAGATTATTTAGATGAATGGAATAATAAAAGAATAATAAATGCAGAATATTTTGATAGTAATTTAAAAGATTCTGAATTTAGATTAATGGATTTAGACACAAGAAACAAAAATGTTTACCATATGTATATCCTTCAAAGTGAAAACAGAGAAGAAATAACTAAAAAACTTTCAGAAAATGGAATAGGATATGGAGTTTATTATCCAGTACCTCTTCATTTACAAAAAGTTTATACAGAATTAGGTTATAAAGAAGGAGATTTACCAAATGCAGAATATCTTTCAAAAAGAACCTTTGCAATACCAGTAGATCCAGAATTAACAGAAGAAGAGAAAGAATATATATTAAATATTTTAAAAAAGTAGGTAAAACTTATGAAATTTACATATGAAGCATACAAAAATATGATTCTAAACTTAAAAGAAAATAATTATGAAATAGTGGATTATAAAAATTACAAAGCAAAAGAAAAAGCTGCAATTTTAAGACATGATGTGGATTTTTCTTTAGAAAAAGCTTTAGAAATGGCTGAATTAGAAAGTGAATTAAATATTTCAGCAATATATTTTGTTTTATTAAGTACGGATTTTTATAATATAGCTTCTAAGAAATCTATTGAAATAATAAAAAAAATAATTAGTTTAGGTGGAATTATAGGTTTACATTTTGATGAGCAAAAGTATCAAGTTGAAACAAAAGAAGATTTAATTGAATATGTTAAAAATGAAGCTGATATTTTATCAAAAATCATTGGAGAAAAGATAGAAATAGTTTCAATGCATAGACCTTCTAAAAAGTTTCTTGAGATGAATTTGGAAATTCCAGAAATGATTAATTCATATCAAAAAGAATTTTTTGAGAATTTTAAATATGTTTCAGATTCAAGAATGAATTGGAGAGAAAATATTAAAGAAATAATAAATAGCAATAAATATGAAAAGCTACATATTTTAACTCATCCATTTTGGTATGAAGATAAAGAAGATACAATGAAAAATAAATTGAAAAAATTTTTAGAAAATTCAATTATAGACAGATACTATGCTCTTGATGATAACTTAAAAGATTTAGAAAGTGTTATTTCCAAGGAGGAAATAAAAAATTATGGAAAGAAAATTTAAATATTATGTAAGTAAATTAGATGGTAATTATAAATTTTTTATTTATAATGTTTCAACTATAAATAACCCTCAAAATAACTCAATAATTTTTCTAAAAAAAGAAAATCAAGAATTAGTTGAAAGGTTAAAAGATGTAAAAGAAAGTATTATTATTTTGAAAAAAGGATTAAATGGAGAAAATTTAAGAAATAATAATTTAATAATTTACTCTGAAAATCCTAGATATTTATATGCAAAATTATTGACAAGTATTTTAGAGGAAAATAAAAAAGAAATAAAAACTTTCTTTAAAGATGGATATTATTATGGTGAAAATTTTAAGTGTAAAGATAATGTGATAATAGAACCATTTGTTATGATTGGAAATAATGTTTCTATAGAAGAAGGAACTATAATAAAATCTGGAACTAAAATAGGAAATAATGTTTCTATAGGAAAAAATTGTTATATAAGAGAAAATTCTGTAATTGGTGGAGAAGGATTTGGAATAGATAAAGATGAATTAGGAAATAATTTTAGAATTCCTCATATCGGTGGAGTAGTAATAAAAGATAATGTTGAAATAGGAGCATTGAATACAGTTTGCTCTGGAACAATTGAGCCTACAATTGTAGAAGGATATGTAAAAACCGATGATCATGTTCACATAGGTCATAATGATTATGTAGGAAATAATACTATTATAACAGCAGGTGTAACTATTAGTGGAAGCGTAAAAATAGGTAATAGTTGTTGGATAGCTCCAAATAGTGTTATAAAAAATAGTTTGAAAATAGGAAATAATGTTACTTTAGGAATGTCTGCTAGAGTATTAAAAGATGTAGAAGACAATCAGATTTTAACAAATGAAAAAGCAGATACTTTAGAAAATATTAAAAAGTTTTCTAAAATAAGAGAAGAATTATTACAGGAGAAAAAATAAATGGAATTATTAAATATTAATTTATTGAGAAATAGAATTAAAATAAATAATATTTTTGATACTCTTGCTCCATTATCAGAAAATCATCCTGATAAAAAAGTATTATCTTTTATAAATAATTCTAAATTTTTAGATATTCTTTATTCTAATAAAGATATTTCATGCCTTATTTGCACGGAAGAAATTTACGAAAAATTAAAAGATGAGTATTTAAAAAATAATAAAATTGGAATAATAATTTCAGAAAATCCAAAAGATACATTTTTTAAAATTCAAAATTACTTAGTAAAAGAAACAGAATTTTATTTTAAAAATTTTTCTAATATTATTTCAGATAAAGCTAAAATACATCCAACAGCGGTAGTAGAAGATAAGAATATAATTATTGAAGATGGTGTTGAAATAGGAGCTAATACAATTATTTGCTCAAATACAGTTATAAAGAAAAATTGCAAGATTGGAGCTAATTGTATTATAGGTGGAGAAAGCTTTAGTTTCAATAACTTCAATAAAATTTATGCAGGTGGAAGAGTTATTCTAGAAGAAAATGTGGAATTATTAGGAAATAACTCCATTGAAAGAGGAATATATAGAGATACAGTTATAAAAGAAAATACTAAAATTTCTTATGGAAGTATCATAGAACATGATGTCGAAATAGGAAAGAACACTTTAATATGTGCTAATGTAACAATCACAGGAAGAGTTAAAGCAGGAGATAATTGCTATTTTGGTCCTGGAAGTGTAATTCGTAATGGTTTAGAAATTAAAAATAATGGAAGAGCCAATATGGGTGCAGTTGTTACTAAGAATATTAAAGAAAGCGAACATGTAAGTGGAAATTTTGCAACAGAGCATAAAAAATATTTAAAAGTCTTAAAATATTTATTAGATGAGGTTAAAAATGGACTATAGAGATCTAAGAATAGGAATGCAGGACTCTATTACAAAAACAATAACAGAAACAGACATAATTCTTTATTCAGGTATTTCTTTAGATATAAATCCTGTTCATATTAATGAAAACTATGCAGCAAAAACTTTTTTTAAAAAAAGAATAGCACATGGAATGCTTTCTGCTGGACTAATTTCAGCAGTTTTAGGAACTAAGTTACCAGGAGAGGGAAGTATTTATCTTGAACAATCTTTAAAATTTATTAAGCCTGTTTTTATAAATGATACTATAACAGCAATGGCAGAAGTAATAGAGTTACATAATGAAAAAAATATAGTTGTTCTATCTACAATATGTAAAAATCAAAAAGATGAAATAATTTTGAAAGGTCAAGCAAAAATATTAAAAAAATAGGTGATTAGAAATGTACAAATTTGCAATAATTGGTTGTGGAAGAATATCTCATAAAATAGCAGAAGGACTTGTAGGAAATAAAGATAAAGCTGTTCTTGTGGCTCTTTCTGATATTATAGCAGATAAAATGGATTCTACGGAAAAAACATATAATGATAAATCAGGTTTAAATTTATCAGTTAATAAATATATTGACTATAGAGAAATGATACAAAAAGAAAATATTGATGTAGCTATAATTTCTACTGAAAGTGGTTATCATGAAGAAATAGGATTATATTGTCTATAAAGTATTTAAAAATTTTAAAACATTTATTGAAGAGTAATTAAGCATTAATTAAAAAGCTAATAAATTAAGAAAGGTATAAATAATTATAAAATGAAACAAGGTATTTATATTTTAATAATTTTAATATTATTTTTAATAGCGAATTTAAAAAAAGAGTATATTATTTCTCTGTTTTTAGAAGGTCATATTATATTAAAGTTAATGCAAAAATATAGTTTAATTGAAAATGAAATTTTTTCATTTGCAATATATTTTGGATTAGTTGGAGTAGTGCTAATTTTTAAACAAAAAATAAAAATATATAATGCTTTAAAGCTATATAGCATATATTTTTTATTTTTACTATATATTTATCTATCTATACAATATAGCTTGGATAAGTTATATGGTCAAGAAAAATTTATATCTTTTTTTATAGTCAGTTTTCCAATTTTATTTTTTTCAGATATTATAATAAAAAATAAAATAGATTACATAAATATGTTAGAATCGTTAGTAAATTTAGCCATTATAACAGGATTGATAACTATAATATGTATATATATAGATACAGGAAAGTTTACAGCAAGATTAGGAACGACTGAAGCTCAAAAGATACAATTTTTAGGAACATCTTTAAGTGTATCGATTTGGTTTGGGCGTAGAATGGTATTAGGAATTATAGCAAGTATTGTTTTACTTTTTGTAAATCCAAGCAAAAAAAAATATTTAAAAATGGTTCTCTTATGCATATTTTCTTTATTATCTATATCAAGAGGACCAATACTGTCTTTAATAGTAATATTAATCCTAATATGTATACAAGAAAGGAAAAAGATTAAAAGTAATCTAATAGTAATCATTCCAATTATATTTTTATTAATTATTTTATTAATATATTTTTATAAAGATATAGAAATAATTTTTTTTAGAATATTTAATTATAGTGATAAAAATGTTAGTTCAAGAATAGAAGCATTAATTATAGGACTAAAAAGTTTTATTTCAACTCCAGTTATGGGTATAGGCTTAGGAGGTTATAAATTTTTAAATCCAATTTTAAAATATCCACATAATATAATTTTAGAAATTATGGTTGAATTGGGTTTAATAGGGCTATCTTTTATAGGAATTTTATTTTCTGTTTTGAGTATTAATTTTTATAAAGTATATATTAATAAAAAAATAAAAGCTAAAAAAATATTTTTATTTCCTATATATATTTTTATATTTTCAATTATTAATGGATTGGTAAGTGGAAATTTAGTAAGCAATGAGTACATTTTTTTTTCAATGGTATTATTATTTATTTCTAAAGAAATTTTAAAAAAGGAAAGGTATTTTTAATGGGAAAAAAAATCAAGAATAACAAGAAAAAAATAGCTCTCTTTTTTCCAGTAACTGGAATTGGAGGTGCAGAAAGAAGATTAAGTAGAATTTTTGTTAATTTAGAAGAGAAAAAAGAAATAGAAGTAACATGGATAATTCTATCGAAAGAATCAAAGGAGAAAATTGAAAAAAAATACATTTCTGTATTAGGAAAAAAAATTAAGATACTAGTATTTCATAATAATTTACAAGTGATACTGCATTTTTTATTTATTAAATATAATATTGTTTTCTATACAGATTGTTGTTATAGGACAATTCCAGTTATTTATTCGTGTATTTTGAGTAGAAAAAAAAGGTGTATGCTTAATGTTACGAATGATATAAAACTGTTGGATAAATTTTCATATCTTCATAATGTACAGTTATCTTCTCAATTAGATTGTCTTTATCCTACAAATTTTAAACTGTTAAAAGATAAATTTCCTCAAAAAAAAATTTTATTAACTCCAGGAAGTTTTACAGATTTAAAAAAATTTTATCCAGATACAAATAAAGAAAAATATATTATTTTTTCAGGGAGATTAATAAAAGAAAAGGGAATTTTACTGTTTATAGAAGCAATTGTAGCAATAAAAAATGAAATAATATTAAAAGATTATAAAGTAATTATACTAGGAGATGGGAATTTAAAAGAAAAAATAGAACAAATAATACAAGATAATGAATTACAGAAGTATGTAGAAATAAAATATACACTTAATGTTGAAAAAATAGTAAGAAAGGGAAAGATATTTTGTTCATTGATGCCTGATGGAAATTATCCATCTCAATCCTTGATAGAAGCATTAAGTTGTGGTTTATTTTGTATAGTAACAGATACAGGAGATAGTCATTTAATGATAAGAAATTCTTTTGGAATTCTGATAAAACAAAATAAAGAAGAATTAATAAAAGCCTTAAAACAGGCAATGAGTTTATCAGAAAAAGACTATCAAGAAATAAAAAGTTCTGCAGTAAATTTTATAAAAGAAAATTATACTATAGATAAATCAGAAGAACATTATAGAAAAATTATTGATGAGTTATAGGGGGAAAGATGTATAAATTTGCAATAATTGGTTGTGGGAGAATATCTCATAAAATAGCAGAGGGACTTGCAGGAAATAAAGATAAAGCTGTTCTTGTGGCTCTTTCTGATATTATAGCAGATAAAATGGATTCTACGGAAAAAACATATAATGATAAATCAGGTTTAAATTTATCAGTTAATAAATATATTGACTATAGAGAAATGATACAAAAAGAAAATATTGATGTAGCTATAATTTCTACTGAAAGTGGTTATCATGAAGAGATAGGATTATATTGTTTAGAAAACAATATAAATGCAATTATTGAAAAACCTCTTGCAATGTCAATAGAGGGAGCTCAAAGATTAGTTGATAAAGCTA